>CALHRD010000043.1 GCA_938038385.1 uncultured Burkholderiales bacterium | reverse complement strand
CACGCCGGCCTGCTCAAGGGCGGCTGCAAGGTGGCTCCGGAGGACGTGCTCAAGACCCTGGCCGCGGGCAAGGAAAAGGTCACCCTGCTGGACGTGCGCACCCCTGCCGAGGCCAAGGTGGTGGCGCTGTCGCACCCGTCCGCCCTGCACATCCCGCTGGACAAGCTGTTCAAGCCGGAGAACCTCAGCCGGCTGCCCAAGGACGGCCGTATCTTCGTCGTCTGTCATTCGGGCAACCGGGCGGCAGGCGCCACCGCCCTGCTGAGCGCCGCGGGCTTCACCAACGTGTCTTACGTCAACGGCGGTCTCATCGCCCTGGTGACCAACCTCACGCCCAAGACCGTCCCGGTGGAGTGAGCGCCGGGCATGGACATCACCGGGCTGCACACGACGGCCAGCGTCCTGGTGTTCGTGATCGCCCTGGTGTTTGCCATGCTGGGCCTGGGCGGTGGCATGCTCTACGTGCCGCTGTTCAAGTGGTTGGACTTGCCGCTCAAGACCGTGGCCATCCCCCTGGGCCTGCTGCTCAACGGGGTGACCACCGCCTCCGCCCTGGTCCGCTACGCCCGCGAAGGGCTCGTGGACTATCGCGGGGGCCTGCCAGCGGCCCTGGCGGCCCTGGTCGCCGCACCCCTGGGAGCGCATGCCACCCGCTATGTCCCCAAGGACATCCTCATCTTCCTGTTCGCAGGCCTCACCCTGCTGGCAGCCCTGTACGCCTTGCAAAGCGCGGCCCGGCCCGAACGCCCCCGGGGCATGAGTCCGCGGCGGCGACTCGCCATCGGCCTCGCCCTCGGCAGCGGTGAGGGCTTCGTCGGCGCGCTCCTGGGTGTGGGGGGCGGCTTCATCGTCGCGCCGGTGCTGATGATGCTCGGCTTCGGCGCCCGACAGGCGGCGGGCACGACAGCCTTCATCGTCACCTTCGCCTCCGTCTCCGGCTTCGCCGCCCATGCGGCGGAAGGCGATATCGACCCGGCGCTGGCCATCCTCACCGTGCTGGCCGCCATGGCCGGTTCGCAACTGGGCGCCTGGATCACGGCCAAGCGGGCCAAACCCGGCTGGGTGAAACGGCTGTACGCCCTGCTGCTGCTGGGTGTGGCAACCAAGTTGTTGTGGGACAGCCTCGCCCCATGAAAGGAATGAAACATGAGCAATGACCGCGAAGTCCTCCTCAAAGCCCTGGAATTCCACGGCCACCGCTGCTGGGCCTCGGTGGCCGGGGTGCGCGCGGGCCTGGCCGCCCTGCGCGTGCTCGCTGTGCAGCGCTCGGCCGGCCGTCAGCTGCACGCCTTCGTCGAGATCGGCGAGGATCATGGCGGCATGTGCTTCGGCGACGGTGTGCAATACGCCACCGGCTGCACCCTGGGCAAGGGCAATCTGGAGAAGACGCCCTACGGCAAACTGGCCGTGACCCTGATCGAGCGGGCCAGCAACCGCGCCGTGCGGGTGAGCTACAAACCCACGCTGGCAAAGCGGATCGCCGAATCCGCCTTCATGGTGAAACGCGCCCAAGGGATCGAGCCGGACCAGATCCCCGAGGCCGAGCAGATGGAACTCGTGGACCTGGTCTGGAACGCGCCGGAATCCGACATCCTGACCATCGGCGAGGTGTTCCACTTCGATCGGGAGTGGTTCCCTGAGTTGATGGGCTTCGTGCCCTGCGCCGTCTGCGGCGAGCTGACCGCGCGCGCCTATTTGCGCGTACTGGGCGACAAGCAGGTCTGCATCCCCTGCTCTGGTTACGGGCGCTGAGCGATGCGGCACGTGCAGGTGTTGGGCTTCGACTGCGCCGCCTGCCGCAAGACCCATGCGCGCATCGCCGAGGTGGCCGCCGCCCTGGGGTTGCAGATCCGCCTGCAAAAGGTGGGTGACCCGCGTCTGCTCGCCGAACATCGAGTGCTGGTGCCGCCCGGCGTGGTGGTGGACGGTCGGCTGGTGCATTCCGGCGGCGTACCGGAGCGCCGGCTGATCGAGGCCTGGCTGGCCTGAGCCAAAACAAAGGGCGCTACACAACCCGAGATCGGCAATTCCCGCTTTCGTTTCGGGTTAGCCCGAAGTAGCCAAGCCGACCTATTGCTGGCGTACCCCAAGATCAACCCCCACCCGCCTACTGGGGGTGGGGAAAGAGTTGTTGGTGGCCGTCTCAAAACCGTTCAGGCAACGGTTGGCGCAGCCGCCTTGCCGCCGCCACCATGTTGGCCAGGGCCGCCTCGGTCTCTGGCCAGGCGCGGGTCTTCAGCCCACAGTCCGGATTGACCCACAGCCGCTCGCGTGGGATTCGCTCGGCGGCCTTTTGCAGCAGCTTCACCATGGCTTCGATCTCGGGCACGTTGGGCGAGTGGATATCATAGACGCCAGGGCCGATCTCGTTGGGATACTCGTAATCGGCAAAGGCGTCCAGAAGCTCCATGTTGGAGCGCGCCGTCTCGATGGTGATGACGTCGGCATCCAGTTCGGCGATGGCAGCGATGATGTCGTTGAACTCCGAGTAGCACATGTGGGTGTGGATCTGTGTTTCATCCTTCACCCCAGAGGTGGCCAGGCGGAAGGCCTGCACCGCCCAGGCGAGATAGTCGTCACGCCCCCGCGCGCGCAACGGCAGGGCCTCGCGGAAGGCTGGTTCATCCACCTGGATCACCTGGATGCCGGCGGCCTCTAGGTCGTGGATTTCGTCCCTGAGCGCCAGCGCGATCTGCATGGCGGTGTCGCGCCAGGGCTGGTCGTCGCGCACGAAGGACCATTTGAGCAGGGTCACCGGCCCGGTGAGCATACCCTTCATGGGTTTTTGCGTCAGTGACTGGGCGTAGGTGATCCAGGCCACGGTCATGGGCGCCGGGCGTGCCACATCGCCATAGATGATGGGTGGTTTCACGCAGCGCGAGCCATAGGACTGCACCCAGCCGTGGGCGGTGAAGGCGAAACCGGCCAACTGCTCGCCGAAGTACTCCACCATGTCGTTGCGCTCCGCCTCGCCGTGCACCAGCACGTCCAAGCCCAAGCGTTCCTGGACCTCGACGGCATGGCGGATCTCGGCACGCATCCGCGCTTCATACTCGGCCTGGCTGATGCGCCCGGCGCGATAGTCGCGCCGGCTGGCGCGAATGGCGGCGGTTTGGGGGAAGGAGCCGATGGTGGTGGTGGGCAGCGACGGCAGTTGCAGGCGTGCGCGCTGCGCCGCCTCGCGTTCGGGGTAGGGCGAAGCGCGGCGGCCATCCTCGGGCCGGATGGCGGCGAGCCGGGCGCGCACGACGGGGTTCGTCACGCGCGGCGAGGCCCGCCGGGCTTCGAGCGCCGCGAGGCTCTCCGCCAGGGCCTCGGTTACCGCGTCACGGCCTGCGTCCAGGGCGCGCGCCAGGATGGCAAGCTCGTCCAGTTTCTGCACCGCGAAGGCGAGCCAGGGGCGGACCTCGGGGTCCATGTCGGTCTCGGGCGCGAGGTCGAGCGGCACGTGCAGGAGCGAGCAGGAAGGCGCCAGCCACAGCCGCTCGCCCAACTTGGCGCGTAGGGGGGTCAGACGCGCGAGGGCCGCGTCGAGATCGGCGCGCCAGACATTGCGGCCGTCGACCACGCCCACCGACAGCACCTTGGTCGCCGGCAGCCAGTCGGCCACCTGCCCAAGCTCGTCCGGCGCGCTGACGGCGTCCACGTGCAGGCCTGCCACCGGCAGCTTCACGGCGGTCATCAGGTTGTCTTCCAGGGCGCCGAAGTAAGCGGCCACCATGAGCTTGGGCCCGGCGCTCTGCAGCAGGTGATAGGCGCGCTGGAAGGCCGAGCGCCAGGCCTGCGGCAGGTCCAGGGCGAGGATGGGCTCGTCCAGTTGCGCCCACTCCACGCCCTGGGCGGCCAGGCGTGCCAGGATCTGGCCATAGACCGGCAGCAGGGCGTCGAGCAGATCGAGCTTGTCGAAGTCGCCTTGCGCCTTGGCCAGCCACAGCCAGGTCAGCGGCCCCACCAGCACGGCCTTGGGCCTGTGACCGAGGGCCTTCGCTTCCTCGACCTGCTCGAACAGGTCCTGGCGGGACAGCGCGAAACGCTGGCCGGGCGCAAGTTCCGGCACGAGGTAGTGATAGTTGGTGTCGAACCACTTGGTCATCTCGCAGGCGAAGGCGGGCGTGCCGCTGGGCGCGCGGCCGCGCGCCATGCGAAAGCAAGTGTCCAGATCGACCTCGCCGCCGCCCCAGCCGAAGCGCGCCGGCACCACGCCCAGGCGCGCGCTCATGTCCAGCACGTGGTCGTAGAGGGAGAAGTCTCCCACCGCCACGTAACGACAGCCAGCCTCCGACTGAAGCGCCCAGTGTCGCGCGCGCAGGGCGCGCGCCACGCCGTGCAGCTCGGCGGCGGTCCGCTCGCCCTTCCAGTAGCCCTCCAGGGCCCATTTCAGTTCGCGCTGGACGCCCATGCGGGGTAGTCCCAAGGTGTGGATGTGGGTCATGCGTTCGCTCCGGAAATGATCGATGCCCAAAGTTTCTCCGCGCGACCAGAATGAGTACAAACGATTTATTTTCAGGATATAATGAGGAAACCTCATGATAGAACTCCGCCATCTGCGTACCCTGCTTGCCCTGGCCGAGACGGGCAGCCTGACGCTCGCCGCGCAACGCCTGCATCTGACGCAGTCGGCCCTGTCGCACCAGATCAAGGAACTGGAAGCGCGTCTGGAATTGCCACTGCTCGACCGCAGCGCCCGGCCGCCCCGGCTCACTCAGGCCGGGGAACGCTTGCGGGGGTTGGCGCAGCGTGTGCTACCGCTGGTGGACGAGACCCTGAGCGGGCTGCGCGACCTGGCCGTTGGCCGCGCCGGACGACTTTACATCGCCAGTGAATGCCACAGTTGCCTGGAATGGCTGCTGCCGCGGCTACGCCACTACCGCCAGCGCTTTCCGGCGGTGGAGCTGGACGTGCTGTCCTCTGTCAGCCTCGACCCCTTGCCGCGCCTGCTCGACGGTGGCCTGGACCTGGTCTTGTCGCCCGATGCGCGCGCCCTGCCGGGAGTGGTCTGGACGCCGCTGTTCGACTACGAGATGCGTCTGGTGGTGGCGGCAGACCATCCGCTGGCGAGCCGGGCGCACGTCATGCCAGCGGAGCTGGCCGCCGAGACCTTATTGGTCTATCCCGTGCCCAGGGCGCGGCTGGACGTCTTCGCCCGCTTTCTCTGGCCCGCCGGCGTGGAGCCGGCGCGCGTGCGCACGGTCGAGAGCACGGCCATGCTGGTCGAACTGGCCGCCCTCGGCCAGGGCTTGACCGTGCTGCCCGACTGGGCCTGCGCCCATGCCCTGGCCGAAGGACGCATCGGCACGCTGCGTCTGGGAAACAGCACGGGACTGAGCGGTACCTTGCATGCCGCCGTGCGCGCTGCCGAGGCCGACTTGCCCCATGTGGCCGGCTTCCTCGCCGGGCTGCGGTTAGCGTGAAAGTCGGCGCAGCCGGCTCGCGAAGCTCCCCTCCCCACCCCTCACCCCCGACCCCTCCCCCCCTCACCCCCGACCCCTCCCCCCATGGGGGAGGGGAGGCTCGACCCTCCTCTCTCCCTCCGGGAGAGAGGCCGGGAGAGAGGGTCGGAGGGGCTCAAGGTGAGGGAACAGACAAGGCGGCATTCATGCTTTGGGGTGGCGTCGCCATGTCCGTTAGCTTGATTCGACTGGCCCAGGGACGGGTCGGCCCCACTCAGGACTTGACCGGGCGTTTCGCCAGTTTGCGCTGCAGGGTGCGGCGGTGCATCTTCAACGCGCGCGCGGTGGCCGAGAGATTGCCGTCGTGTTCGGCCAGCACCTTGTTGATGTGCTCCCATTCCAGCCGCTCCACCGACATGGGCTGCGCCGGGGGGGGCGTGTGTGCGTCGCCTTCGCTGCGCTCGAAGGCAAGCAGGATCTCGTCCAGGCCCGCCGGCTTGGGCAGATAGTGGACGGCCCCCAGCTTGATCGCCTCCACGGCCGTGGCGATGCTGGCATAGCCGGTCAGCAGCAGGATGCGAATGCCGGCGTGCGCGGCACGCAGGGGCTCGATCAGGCGCAAGCCCGAATCCGAGGCCAGACGCAGGTCGAGTACCGCGGCATCGAGGGATGCGCTCCGGCGGGCCAGCTTCAACGCCGCATCGGCATCGTGCGCCACGATCGCCTGCACGCCGCGCCGCTGCATGGCCTGCGCCAGCGTGTCGGCGAACGCCGCATCATCATCCACGATCAGGACTTTCATGGCGTGCGCGGCCTCGATTGCTGGGGTTCATCCTGCATGGGGGAAATTGTATTCGGCCCCATCCCGCCCCGAGAGGGGTGTGTCAATCTGACGCGGACGTAGTCGTCCTGGGTCAAGGCAGATCAACAGCGACACATTGTCGCGCGACATTTTGTCCAATTTTACGGGTCGCCATTCGCCGCTACAGTGCGTCCCGCTTCCATACGGGGCAACCCGTGTGTTTCGGGCCCCTTCTTTGCAGGGGCCCTTTTTCCATGATCCGATTCGCTGGAGGAGCCGAAATGGAAATACTTGGGATGTATCCCACCTGGTACGACCCCACCCTCGGCAGCGGCTGGGTGCTGGGGATCATCGCCGTCATTCACGTGCTCGCCTCGCATACCTCGGTGGGCGCGGCCCTGGTGTTCGCCTGGCTGGCGACGGTGGCCTACCAGCGCAAGCGTCCGGAGCTTTTGGAGTACGTGCGCCGCTACGGCGTGTTGCTGCTGGTGTTCTCCTACGTGTTGGGCTCCATCACCGGTCCCGGCATCTGGTTTTCGGCCACCGTCGCCAGCCCGCGCGGCATCTCCGCGCTCATCCATTCCTACGTGTGGGTCTGGGCCACGGAGTGGGTGTTCTTCGTCGGCGAGGTGGTGGGCATCTACGCCCTGGTGTATCTGGCCAACAAGGTGGACCAGAAGACCCACCTGAACCTGGTGCGCTATTTCGCCATCGCCTCCTGGGGCACCATGCTCATCATCGTCGGCATCCTGTCCTTCATGATGTGGCCCGGCCAGCAGGCCTGGTACACCGAAGGCGGCACGCTCAACGGCTTTTACGGCCCCTACACCTTCGGACAGGTGATCACCCGCACCGCCTTCATGCTCGTGTGCGCGGCGGTAGTGGGCGGCATCATCGCCAGCCGCATCACCGATGCAGCCTTCCGCCAGGAGATGACACGCAAGCTGGCGTTGCTGGGCATCGTCGCGGCGGTGGCAGGCTACTTCGGATTGCAATGGACCCTGACCACCCTGCCGGAACATGCGCGAGAGGTCATGGCCGCCCGCCTGCCAGACTGGTTCGTGCCCAGCCTGTGGGCCGTGCTCGGCGTCACCGTGGCCTATTTCGCCCTGACCTGGGTCGCGCCGCGCATCCTCACCCCCTGGCTGTCGGTCGGCATGGCCATTGCGGTGATGGTGTTCGGCATCTGGCCCGAGGAGACGGCGCGCGAATCCCTGCGCAAGCCCTGGGTGGCCGGCCAATACGTGTATTCCAACCAGGTGATCGGCCGCGACGTGCCCGCCCTGGGGGTGAAATCGGAGCTGCCCCTGCTGCAGGCCGAAGGCATGCTGGCCGTCCACCCCTTCGTGCCGGCAGGTCTGCGTGAGATCAACGATGAAAACAAACTGGAGGCCGGCCGCACCCTGGCGACCATTTTCTGCACCAACTGCCATACCCTGGGTGACACCGGCATGCGCCCGATCAAGCGCTACATCGCCGGCATGGACGAGGAGGCCCTGCAGGCCTATATCGGCGGGGCGCTGACCCTCGGCGCCAGCCCGCACATGCCCACCATGCCCATGACCGAGGCCGAGGTTGGTGCGATCGCTAAATTCCTGACCTCCCCGGGTACTCAGTCAGTGGCGGAGGTCGGCGCGCTGGCCAAATTCCAGGACTCCCCGGGTGCTCATTGAGAGGCATGATGATGCGCGCTGCCCCTTTTCGTCATAACCGTAAGGCGCCACAAAGTTTGGCCCTGGCCTTGCCAGCGGCCGCTGCCTCTGCCGTCCTCCCTTTTCACGGGACTCGGCTAGGCGGCAGCGCCTGGCCCCGGTGCTCCCTAGCCTTGCCCTGACACCGGCGGATTTCCGGGCCGTGGAGCCCCGTCTCGCTCAGTACACCCCTGTACCTTTGTGGACTTTCTGATTACAGGAGACCTCTATGGATCTTGCCACTCTCGAAGCCTTGCGCAGCCCTGTAGGCGTGCCCAGCCATCCCGTCATTTTCCTGGTCCTGGGCGTGCTCACCTGGGCCCTGCACATCCTCGCCGTGCACGTGATGCTGGGCGGCATGGCGGTGAG
>CALHRD010000042.1 GCA_938038385.1 uncultured Burkholderiales bacterium | reverse complement strand
CTGGAAGCGGATGTTGTCGCCAGGCTTTAGGTTCTCCAGCCAGGCCGGGTCCTGTACCCGAAAGACCATGGTCATGGGCGGCATGCCGAGGCTCTCGATGGGACCGTGGCGCAGGGTGAGCCGGCCCTGGGCGCGATCCACCCGTCTGACCTCGCCGTCCGCCAGTGCGGTGGAGGCATTGGCCTGGGTCGGACCATCGGCCCCATGCATGTGGACATGGCCGCCGTCGGCCCAGGCAAGCGTGCCGGCAAGGCCGGTGGCGAGGATGGCGAAGAGGGTTTTCATGCGCATTCCTTTCTTTCAACCCGGATTGTCCATTAGGACGCGCGATGATGGCGAGGTGGAGCGCGAGGCAGTTCGGGCGGTTGGGAAGAGGCCATAGCCGTGCCTATGGCCGACAAGCAAGCGCACGAAATGGCCGCGCTCCGACCGCCAGGGCGCGCGTAGGCCCGTAGGGCCGCCTAATGGACAATCCGGGTTCAAGCCGACAGCGATGTGTATTCCCGGATGTTGCGGAAAGTCCAGCCAGCCCCACGGCTTGTCATCGGCCCGCAACATGAATTAGACGAAGTTTAAATTCATGCCTAAAATGGCGGCAATCGAGCTGGATCTTCATGCTTATGCACCCGTCTGCCCCCCTGTCCCGAGAGGAAGCCGCCCACCTGCTGCGCCGGTACGGCATCACCCCCACCCATCAGCGGCTGGAGATCGCCCACGCCCTGTTCTCGCGCCGTCAGCACCTGTCGGCCGACCAGATCCTGGCCGCCGTCAACCTGCGTCACAGCGAGACCTCCAAGGCCACGGTGTACAACACCCTGAAGCTGTTCCTGGAAAAGGGGTTGGTACGCGAGGTGATCGTGGACCCGACCAAGGTGTTCTACGACCCCAACACCGAACCGCACCATCACTTCTACAACCTGGCCAACGGCGAGCTGATCGACATCGACGCCGGGGACATGCAGGTCACCGGGCTGCCAGCGGCGCCCGACGGCATGGTGGCCGAGCGCGTGGATATCATCATCCGCATCCGGCCCGAAGATACAGCCGAAGCGACGGCGCCATCCTGTCGAGCCCGGACGGTTGCCTGCCTCGACTCCGCCCCGTCACCATCTCGCGTACCGAAGGACAATCTGGGATAATCGCGGGCCTTCGCTGCTGTAGCTCAGCTGGTAGAGCAACTGATTCGTAATCAGTAGGTCCGCAGTTCGATTCTGCGCAGCAGCACCAACACTCGTTCACCCCCGAGAAAGCACCCCCACTGAACGGAAACCGACCCGTCGGCCATGCGTCACCACCCCGTCGCCAGCAAGTGTGGCTCGTTTCTTCATGGCGTGCGGGGGCGCCGTGCCCTGTGCGTGGGCGAAGTCACCGAGCGCCCCCCCGCACGTGCCGAGTCGTGCCCCGGGCTGCCCGGCGCACGACCTGAGAGCCGGAGCTGAACCCGTGCAGCAACCCGCCTTTCAGCAGCTGCTGGCCGGGGACATGGCGATCCTGGACGGGGTGATCCGTAGCCGGCTCCATTCCGAGGTGGTGCTGGTGCGGCAGGTGGCGGAATACATCATCCACAGCGGCGGCAAGCGTCTGCGGCCGGTCGTCGTGCTGCTCGCCGCCAGGGCCCTGGGCTATGACGGCCCGCACCATCACGAGCTAGCCGCCGTGGTGGAATTCATCCACACCGCCACCCTGCTGCATGACGACGTGGTGGACGAATCGCAACTGCGCCGCGGCCAGGACACCGCCAACGCCCGTTTCGGCAACGCCACCAGCGTGCTGGTGGGCGACTTCCTCTACTCGCGCGCCTTCCAGATGATGGTGACGGTGCAGAACATGCGCGTGATGGAAGTGCTGGCCGACGCCACCAACACCATTGCCGAGGGCGAGGTGCTGCAGTTGATGAACTGCCACGACCCGGACATCACGGAAGAGGCCTACATGCGGGTGATCCGCTACAAAACCGCACGGCTGTTCGATGCCGCCGGTCGTCTGGGGGCCATTGTCGCTGGCCGCGACCGCGCGATGGAGGACGCCCTGGGCGCCTACGGCATGCACCTGGGCACCGCCTTCCAGCTCATTGACGACGTACTCGACTACTCCGGCGACAAAGAGACCACCGGCAAGAACGTCGGCGACGACCTGGCCGAGGGCAAACCGACGCTGCCCCTGCTGCACGTCATGCGCAACGGCACGCCCGAGCAGGCCGGGCGGGTGCGCCAGGCCATCGCCAACGGCGGCACAGAGGATTTCGCCGCCATCCTGCAGGCCATTCGCGACACCGGCGGGCTGGAATACACCAGGCAGCAGGCGGAGCGGGAGGCACAGATGGCCGTCGACGCCCTGGCCGGATTGCCGCATGGCGCTTATCGGGACGCTCTGATAGAATTGCCGGCCTTTGCGGTCCACCGCAATTACTGAGGCCCTGTCTTTCCCGGTTGTCGTTGGTCTGCAGGCGCTTCAAACATCGGGGTGTAGCTTAGCCTGGTAGAGCGCCACGTTCGGGACGTGGAGGCCGGAGGTTCGAATCCTCTCACCCCGACCAATTCCCATCGATCACTCCCTGAAGCCTTCCACCTGGATGGCCAGCTTCACCTCGTCGCCGACGAGATTGGGTAACCCGAAGGTCATGCCGAAGTCGGAGCGGCGGATGGTGGCGTGCGCGTCGGCTCCGCACAGCGGGATACGGCGCAGGAAATGGCTGGTGCAGTTGAAATCGCGGATCTCCAGCGTCACCGGGCGGGTCACCCCGAGCAGGGTGAGCTGGCCGCTGGCCTCCACCGGTTTGCCGTCGGCATAGCGAATGCTGTCGGAGACGAAGCGGATGCGCGGATGCAGAGCGGTGTTGAAAAAGGTCGGCCCGCGCAGCATGCGGTCGAGGGCATCCACACCGGTGATGACCGAGGCGGCGTCGATCGTGACCTCGATACGTCCGCCGCCGCCTGCGGGGTCCAGCACGGCTTTGCCCTGGCTGCGGGTGAACAGCCCGCGCTGCAGGGAAACGCCGTGATGGCGGATCTCGAAGCTGGGAATGGTGTGGCTGGGGTCCAGGCTGTAGTTCTCCTGAGCCAGCACCGGCAGGACGGCGGTGAGGGTGACGGCGGGCAGGGCAAAGCGCATGGGAGACTCCTTGCGTACTGACTTATCGTGTTCGAGGGCTGCGGCGGCAAAGGATTCCCGCCCCACCCGGTCAGGTCGGTCGGCAATCCCCGGCCGACATCGCGTTCACAACGAGTGGGCAGACAGCGCCCGCAGAAACTCGTTCCTGAGCTGGGCGTCGTCGTGGAACACGCCGGCATAGGCCTGGGTCACCACGCGCTCGTCGCCGCGACGGTCCTCCCCCAGCAGCAGGCAGAGCTGCTCGGCCTCGATGACGCAGGCCCCGCCGCGGGCCCGGCCGTGGGTGACCAGGGCGTCGGCGATGTCGCGCGTCATCCATTCCTGGTAGGTGAAGCGGTGTCCGATGGCGTCCACCAGACGCGCGATGCGGCCGAAGCCGTGCAGCCGTCCGCCCGGCACATAGGCCACATGCGCCACGCCACGAAACGGCACGAGGTGGTGCGGGCAGACCCCGTGCACGGCGATGCCGCGCACCACCACCATGTCCTCGCGCGTATCCTCGAAACCCTCGCCCAGGGCTTCGGCCGGATCCATGGCATAGCCACCGAGCAGGCGGCGCTCCCACAGCTCGCGCACCCGTCGGGCGGTCTTGCCGGTGTGCACGCTGTCCGCCGACACGCCGCAGGCCAGGAGCAGATCGTTGACCGCCCGCTCGAAGGCGGGGGCGTCGAACGGCCTCAACTGAGGGATGCCCAGGCTGCCGGGCGGCGGGGGTGAGGGGCAGTCGTGGTCGCAGTGGTCGGGCATCGCAGTGTATTCCTCAGTCCGTCTTGAGTACGTGGATAGGCGCTTGGGTCGGGATGGACCCGGGGACACCCCGGATCAGGATATTACGCCCAAGCCGTTGCCGCGACTCCAGCCCCGCACGGCCGGCGGTGGCGGCCGCAGGAGGTCGCGGGCCTGGGCGTCGGGCTGCACCGCGCAGGCCGACGCCGAGCATCCCGGCCCGCGCGCCCCGGTTGCGATCCGGCGCGGGGTCGATGCTAACATTACCGCAACATTCCACGCGGGAGGGAGCCACGATGTCCGCCCAGCACCCCATCATCGCCGTGACCGGCTCGTCCGGCGCGGGTCTGTCCACGGTCCGGCATGCCTTCAAGGATGTCTTCCGCCGGCTGCGGATCCGTCCGGCCATCGTCCACGGCGACGGTTTCCGCCGCTACACCGAGCGCCAGTTCGATGCCCTGCTGCAGGAGGCCCGCGCCAGCGGCCGCAGCCTGTCGTGGTTTGGTCCGGAGTGCAACCACTTCCAGGAACTGGAGGACTTCTTCAGGGCCTATGGCGATACCGGCAGCGGCATCTTCCGCGAATATGCGCACACTGCCGAACACGCCGCCAAACTGGGCGTGCCGGTCGGCGAGTTCACGGACTGGAAGCCGCTGCCGCCGGGCAGTGACGTGCTGCTCTACGAGGGCCAGCACGGCGGCGTCATCGCCCGGACCTGGACCCGGCGCAAGGTGGACAGCCGTCATTTCCCGCCGGAGATCGACCGGCGTATCGGCCGCAAGGGCATCGACGTGGCGCAGCACGTGGATCTGCTCATCGGCGTGGTGCCGGCGATCAACCTGGAATGGATCCAGAAGATCCACCGCGACTGCGACCGCCACGGCTGCACACCCGAACAGGCCCTGGAGACCATCCTGCGCCGGCTGGACGACTACATCCATTACATCGTGCCGCAATTCGGGCTCACCGACATCAACATCCAGCGCATCCCCCTGGTGGACACCTCCAACCCTTTCGTGGCGCGCGACGTGCCCACGCCGGACGAGTCCGCCCTGGTCATCCACTTCCGCGACCGTGATCGGCACGATTTCCCCGATCTCCTCAAGCGTATCCCCAAGTCGCGCATGACCCGTCCCAGCACCATGCTGGTACCCGGCGGCAAGCTGAAGCTCGCCCTGGAGGTGATCTGCGCCCCCCTGCTGCAGGAGATGATGGTGCGGCGGCGGGCGGCGGGTGCCGGCTAACGGACATGGCGACGCCACCCCGAAGCATGAGTGTCGCCATGTCCGTTCCCTCACCTCAAGCCCCTCCGGCCCTCTCTCCCGGCCTCTCTCCCTGGGGGAGAGAGGAGGGTCGAGCCTCCCCTCCCCCTCGGGGGGAGGGGTGGGGGGTGGGGGTGAGGGATGGGGAGGGGAGCTTCGCGAGCCGGCTGCGCCGACTTTCACGCTAAGCCATAAAAAGCTGCAGCAGGTCGTTGAGGTAGCGCTGTCCCCGGTCGGTCGGCCGGATGTGGGTCAGGTCCTGCGTGAGCAGGCCCCGCGCCTCGGCCTCGGCGATGGCCCCGGCGGCGGCCGACAACGGCAGGCCGGTACGCGCGGTGAACAGGGCCTTCGGCACACCCCCGGTCAGGCGCAGCGCGTTCATCATGAATTCGAAGGGCAGGTCCTGCCGCGCGACCTGGCGCGCCTCGGCGATCGCCCGGGGTGTGCCGGCCAGTTCCAGATACTGTCGGGGATGCTTCACATTCGCCTGGCGCACGATGCGATCGTGGAAGCTCAGCTTGGAATGCGCCCCGGCGCCGATGCCCAGATAGTCGCCGAATTCCCAGTAATTGAGGTTGTGGCGGCAGCGCCGTCCCGGCCGGGCGTAGGCGGAGGTCTCGTAATGCTCGTAGCCGGCGGCGCTCAGGGTCGCCTCCACCATGTCCTGCATATCGGCGGCAAGGTCTGCGTCGGGAAGGGGCGGCGGGCCGGCGGCGAAGGCGGTGTTGGGTTCCAGGGTGAGGTGATAGGCGGACAGATGCGCCGGACGGTAGGCCAGGGCCGCCTGCAGATCGGCCGCCGCCTCGGCCATGGTCTGGCCGGGCAGGGCATACATGAGATCGAGGTTGACCCGGTCGAACAGCGTCACCGCCGCCTCCGCCGCGGCGTGCGCCTGCCGCTCGTCGTGGATGCGGCCCAGGGCCTGCAGGTGGCGCCGATTGAAACTCTGGATCCCCAGGGACAGCCGGTTCACCCCTGCCGCCCGATAGCCTGCGAAGCGTTCGACTTCGAAGGTGCCGGGGTTGGCCTCCAGTGTGATCTCGGCCCAGGGCCGCACGGGCAGCAGGGTGCGAGCCATGGTGAGCAGACGGTCGATGGCCGCGGCCGTGAACAGGCTGGGGGTGCCGCCGCCGATGAAGATACTGGCGACCTCACGCCCCCAGACCAGGGGCAGGGCGGCGGTGAGGTCGCGTTCCAGGGCCTGCAGATAGGCCGCCTCCGGCAGGTCATCGTGCACCGGATGCGAGTTGAAGTCGCAGTAGGGGCACTTGCGTATGCACCAGGGGATGTGGATGTACAGCGCGAGCGGTGGCGGCGAGCCGAGCCCGCCGGCCGGTTGCAGGATGGCTTCAGCCAAGGGCTTTGAGCTTCTCCACCAGGGTCCGCAGGGCCTGGCCGCGATGGCTGATGGCGTTCTTCTCCTCGGCGGTCAACTCCGCGCCGGTGCGGCCCAGCTCGGGCAGCAGAAAATGGGGGTCGTAGCCGAAGCCGCCGACCCCGCGCGGTTCCTCGATGATCTCGCCATGCCACGCCCCTTCGGCGATGACGGGCTCGGGATCGTCCGGATAGCGGACATAGACCATCACGCAGTAGTAGTGGGCGCGCCGGTTGGTCTCACCCCTGAGCGCCTCGACGAGCTTCTGGTTGTTGCGCGCGTCGCTCCTGGGCTCGCCGGCGTAGCGGGCGGAATAGACGCCGGGCGCGCCGTTGAGCGCATCGACGCAGATGCCGGAATCGTCCGCCAGGGCGGGCAGGCCAGTGTGGGCGGCGGCATGACGGGCCTTGGCGATGCAGTTCTCGATGAAGGTGACGTGCGGCTCGGGGCAGTCCGGCACCCCGAAGGTGCCCTGGGGCAGGGCCTCGATGCCCATCGGCGCCAGCATCTGGCCGATCTCCCGCAGCTTGCCCGGATTGTTGGAAGCGATGACGATCTTGCGCATGAGGCGTCGGAAGTGGGGTATCAGGAATGAGAGGAGATGGCCGCCTTCTGGGCGGCGACGAGTTCGCGGATGCCCTTCTCGGCCAGGTCCAGAAGCTGTTCCAGGTGCGCGCGGTCGAAGGGCTCGCCTTCGGCCGTGCCCTGCACCTCGATGATGCCACCGCTGCCGGTCATGACCACGTTCATGTCCGTGTCGCAGTCGACGTCCTCGGCATAGTCGAGGTCCAGCACCGGAACACCCCGGTGGATGCCGACCGAAACCGCGGCGACATGGTCGCGCACCACCGAGGCCGGGAGCTTGCCCGCACGCACCAGCCATTCGACGGCATCGTGCACCGCGACGAAGGCACCGGTGATGCTGGCCGTGCGCGTGCCGCCGTCGGCCTGGATGACGTCGCAGTCCACGTGCAGGGTGCGTTCGCCGAGCCTGTCCAGGTCGACCGCGGCGCGCAGGGAGCGACCGATCAGGCGCTGGATCTCCAGGGTGCGGCCGCTCTGCCTGCCGCGCGCCGCCTCCCGGTCACCGCGGGTATGGGTGGCGCGCGGCAGCATGCCGTACTCCGCCGTGAGCCAACCGGCACCGGTGCCCTTGACGTGCGGGGGGACCTTTTCCAGGACGCTGGCGGTGCAGATGACGCGCGTATCGCCGCATTCCATGAGCACGGCGCCCTCGGCATGCTTGGTGTAGCGGCGGGTGATGCGCACCGGCCGCAGGGCATCGGTGGGGCGGCCGGAGGGCCGCAGGGTGGTTTCGCTCACGACGTTCCCTTGTTCAGTCCGTATTTGGCCAGAGCCGAGTGAATCTCGGCCACGGCCTGATCGATGTCCATCTCCCGCGGCGATTTTCTCTCCGCCTCGCGCTGACCGATCACCCTGAGCTGGGTGGTGAAGCCGTCCAGACCGAGGTCGTCGCCGAGGACCAGTTCGTCGTCGTCGTATTTTTCCTCGCCATAGCGCATGGCCACCATGGACAGGTTGTCGCAGTTGCGTCCGCCGCGGAATTCGGCATGGTCCATCATGTGTCGTATGGCGCGGTCGATGGGATAGGCGCGCAGGGTGGACACCATCTCCTTGTCCTTGATCTCGCCCCACACACCGTCGCTGCAGAGCATGAGCACGTCACCTTCCTTGAGCGTCACCGGTTCGGACAGCTCGATGTCGGGCAGGGCGAAACCGCCCACGCTGTTGTAGAGCTTGTTGCGGTCCGGGTGCAGACTCATCTGGTCCTCGTCCAGCATGCCCTCCTCGACCAGCTGCTGCACGGCAGAGTGGTCGCGGGTGCGCTCCAGCAGACGACGCTTGTCGAAATGGTACAGACGGGAGTCGCCGACATGGGCCCAGCAGGCCGTGCCCCGCTGTACCACGGCCGCCACGCAGGTGGTGCGGGGCGGATCGCGCAGTCCCTTGCGCAGGGCATATTCGTTGATGGCATCGTGGGCGGCATAGATGCCGTCGAGCAGGAAGGCCTGCAGATTCGGCAACAGGGGGATCGCCCGCGCCTGGAACAGGTTGGTCATGGTCTGCACCAGCATCTGGGAGGCGACCTGACCATGATTGTGGCCACCCATGCCATCGGCGACGACCATGAACAGGGCATCCGAGGTGTAGGCATAGGCAACCCGATCTTCGTTCACGGCACGCCCGCCCCGGCGGCTGGCTTGATAGACGACGTATTTCATCTGGATGAGGGGGTGAGTCTTTCCTTGATCAGGGAAAGGAGGGTGGGTTTGCTCCGTTGGCTCTTGTTGATCAGCTCGATGAGCCGTTTCTGCACGCCGTAGACGCTCTGCGGGCGTTGTGTGTAGTCGAGCCTGAGCAGACTGTCAATGAGTTCCAGCAGTGCATGCGAGTATTGCCCGGCAAAGGTCTTCACCGTCGGCGCCAGGCGGTCCTTTTCCAGCCGTTCGTCCGCGGCCGGTGGCGGCACCTTCGCCAGACAGGCATACATGCTGGCACCAATCGCGTAGATGTCCGTCCAGGGGCCCAGACAGTCGCGCGCCTTATACAGCTCGGGCGCGGCGAAGCCCGGGGTATACATGGGCGAGACCCTCTGCAGGTCATGCGTGAGCACCTGGCGGGATGCGCCGAAATCGATCAGCAGCGGGGTGCCGTCGGTGCGGATGTAGACGTTGGAAGGCTTGATGTCGAGGTGCAGGATCTTGTGCGTGTGCACCTCGCGCAGGCCATTGAGAAGCTGGACGAAGACATGCCGTATGAAGCTCTCGCGCATCGGCTCCTTGAGGCTGGTGATGTGCTTCTGCAGGGTGCGGCCGCGCTCATACTTCATCACCATGTAGACCGTGTCGTTGGCGCGGAAGAAGTTGACCACGCGCACGACGTTGGGGTGGCGGATGTCGGCCAGCGCCCGCCCTTCGTCGAAGAAACACTTCATCCCGTAGCGGAAGGAGCTCTGCTTGTCGTCGGAGATGGGCATCACCGTGCCGCCATCACCCCGCTTGACCACCCCGCCGGGCAGATACTCCTTGATGGCCACCGGCTGACCATCCAGATCGAAGGCCAGGTAGACGAGGGAGAAGCCGCCGCCACCGATCTTGCGATCGATGATGTACTCGCCCAGCTTGTAACCTGACGGCAGGGGTTCGGTGATTTGAGCAGCCATGGACGACCGCGATAAGATGCCGGCCTGATCGTTGAATCACCTAGGATAACGGATAAAGTGAGCGCCTTGCACAGCATGACCGGATATGCAGTGGAAACCGCGGAACTGGCGGCGGGCAGCCTGTCGGTCGAGATACGCGCGGTCAACTCCCGCTATCTGGATCTCGGCTTCCGCATGGCCGAAGATTTCCGCGCGCTGGAACCGCAGCTGCGCGAGCGCATAAGTCGACAGGTCAAGCGGGGCAAGCTGGAGTGTCGCATCGCCTTCCAAGCGCGCGAGAACGCGGGTCTACCGGATGCGCCCAATGCCGGCCTTCTGGACCAGCTCCTGGCGCTGGCCGATGCGGTACGCGCGCGCATGCCGGACGCCACGCCCATGAGCGTGGCCGAGATCCTGCGCTGGCCTGGCATCTTGGGCGAGACACGGCTGGATCTGGATGCCCTGCATGCCGCCGCCCTGGACCTGGCAGACCGGGCGCTGCGCGAACTGGAGGCGAGCCGGGCGCGCGAGGGGGACAAGCTCAAGGCCATCCTGCTCGACCGCATCGCCGCCATTCGCGGCCATACCGCTGCCCTCGCACCCCGGCTGCCGGAGATCGTCAACGCCTATCGGGACAAACTTACCCGCCGCATGGAGGAGCTGCTCGCCACGCCGGAACGCGACCGCATCCTGCAGGAAGTCGCGCTCTATGCCCAGAAGATCGACGTGGACGAGGAACTGGGCAGGCTGGAGAGCCATCTGACCGAAGTGGAGCGGGTGTTGCAGGCCGGCGGCGCCGCCGGCAAGCGGCTCGACTTCCTCATGCAGGAGCTCAACCGCGAGGCCAACACCCTGGGCTCCAAGTCCGTGACCGTGGAGCTGGCCCAGGTCTCGGTGGAACTCAAGGTGCTCATCGAGCAGATGCGCGAACAGGTGCAAAACATCGAATGACCGGCAATCTCTACATCGTCTCCGCGCCTTCCGGCGCCGGCAAGTCCAGCCTGGTGCGGGCCCTGCTGGAGGGCGATCCGCACCTGCGCCTGTCCGTCTCCTACACCACCCGGCCGCCGCGACCGGGCGAGGAGGACGGCGTGCACTATCACTTCGTGACGCGCGAGGCGTTTCTGGAAATGCTGGGGCAGGGTGCATTTCTCGAGAGTGCCGAGGTCTATGGCAATCACTACGGCACCTCGCAGCCCTGGATCGAGGCAGAGTTGGGACGCGGACACGACGTGCTGCTGGAGATCGACTGGCAGGGCGCGACCCAGGTTCGGCGTATCTTTCCGGCCGCCATCGGCATCTACATCCTGCCCCCCTCCCTGGAGGAGCTGGAGCGGCGGCTGCGCGACCGGGGCCAGGACAGCGCCGAGGTGATCGCCCGGCGTCTCGCCGCCGCGCGCGAGGACATGACGCATGGCCTCGAATACGACTACCTGGTGGTCAACGAACGCTTCGACCTGGCCCTGGCCGACCTGCGCGCCATCGTCCGCGCCCGGCGCCTGGCCGTCGACCGGCAGCAGGTCGAGCTGGCCGACCTGCTGCACAGGCTGATCGATCCCCAGGCATCACCGACCCGAGCACCGGATGCCCGCAGCGGCTAGAATGTCCCATCGAGTTCGCCATTATCGGAGGTCCGCCATGGCACGTATCACTGTTGACGACTGCATCGCCCATATCCCGAACCGGTTCGAGATGACGCTGGCCGCCGCCTATCGCGCCCGCCAGATCTCCATCGGCGCCACACCTAAGGTGGAGGAAAACCGGGACAAGCCGGCCGTGATCGCCCTGCGCGAGATCGCCGAGGGCAAGACCGGCATCGAGGTGTTGAGCAAGGCGCCGCACTAACGGACATGGCGACGCCACCCCAAAGCATGAATACCGCCGTATCCGTTCCCTCACCCCCAGCCCCTCCGGCCCTCTCTCCCGGCCTCTCTCCCCCAGGGAAAGAGGAGGGTCGAGCCTCCCCTCCCCCACGGGGGGAGGGGTCGGGGGTGAGGGGGGAGGGGAGCTTCGTGAGCCGGCTGCGCCGACTTTCACGCTAACACCCTGCCACATCCGTCGGATGCGACGTCTGCTGAAAACCGATCTGAATGGCACGGCCGACACCGCGTCCGCCGGCCATGGCGGTGAGCGCGCGGACGATGCCATCCTCGCCCTGGCGCGCGCCCTGCCCGAGAACGTTGCCTATCTGAAGCCCGCCGAGGCAGAAGCCTTCGCCCGCGCTTATGCCTTCAGCGCCCGCGCCCATGCCGGGCAATACCGCAAGGACGGCGAGCCTTACATCACGCATCCGTTGGCGGTGGCGGAGATCCTGGCCGGGTGGAACATGGATGGCCAGACCCTCACGGCGGCCCTGCTGCACGACGTGGTGGAAGACACCGGGGTCTCGCGCGAACAGATCGCCACCGATTTCGGTCCGGCGGTGGCCGCGCTGGTGGACGGGGTCACCAAGCTGGACCAGCTCGAGTTCGAGAGCAAGGCGCACGCGCAGGCCGAGAACTTCCGCAAGATGCTGCTGGCCATGGCGCAGGACGTGCGCGTGATCCTGATCAAGCTGGCCGACCGCTTGCACAACATGCGCACCCTGGAGGCGATGAAACCCGAGGCTCGCACCCGCATCGCCCAGGAGACGCTGGAGATCTACGCCCCCATCGCCAATCGTCTGGGCCTCAATCACCTCTATCAGGAGCTCGAGGACCTGGCCTTCCAGCACCTCCACCCCACGCGGCACAAGGTTCTGGAGAAGGCCATCCTGGCAGCCCGCGGCAATCGGCGCGAGGTGGTGGACAAGATCAAGCAGGCCATCGAGGAAAAACTCAAGAGCTGTGGCATCGAGGCCCAGGTCTTCGGCCGCGAGAAACACCTCTACAGCGTCTACCGCAAGATGCAGGAAAAATCCCTGGCCTTTTCCGAGGTCTTCGACATCTACGGTTTCCGGGTCATCGTCGAGGATGTGCGCAACTGCTACCTCGCGCTGGGGGCCCTGCACACCCTTTACAAACCCATACCCGGCAAGTTCAAGGACTACATCGCCATCCCCAAGGCGAACGGCTACCAGTCCCTGCACACCACCCTGTTCGGCCCCTTCGGCGCCCCGCTCGAGGTCCAGATCCGCACCTATGAGATGCACCGGGTGGCCGAGGCGGGGGTGGCCTCGCATTGGCTGTACAAGACCGGCGGCGAAGCGGAATTCTCCGAAGTGCAGAAGAAGACCCACCAGTGGCTGCAAAGCCTGCTCGACATCCAGGCCGACAGCCGGGATTCGGTCGAATTCCTCGAACACATCAAGGTCGACCTGTTCCCGGACGAGGTCTACGTGTTCACCCCCAAGGGCAACATCATGGCCCTGCCGCGCGGGGCCACGGCCATCGACTTCGCCTACAGCGTGCATACCGACATCGGCAATCATTGCGTGGCGGCGAAGATCAACGGCGACTACATGCCGCTGTCCACACCGCTGAAGAACGGCGACCGGGTGGAGATCATCACCAGCGAGTCCGCCCGCCCGAGCCCGTCCTGGGTGCATTTCGCCGTCACCGGCAAGGCGCGCGCCCACATCCGCAGCGCACTCAAGAACACCCACCGCTCGGAGTCCGAGGCCCTCGGGCTGCAACTCCTCAACCAGGCTCTGCGTGCCCTGGGTACACGTCCGGAGCAGGTGGGCGAAGCGCAGTGGGAGCAGGTGATCAAGGAGAGCGGGCGCAGCCGGGAGGACCTCCTCATGGAGATCGGTCTGGGCAAGCGGCTGGGAGTGGTGGTGGCGCGTCAGTTGCTGGCCAGGGAAGTCGAGACCGAAAGCCGCAAACCCGCAGGTCCGATGCTGATCCGCGGCGCCGAGGGCGTGGCCGTGCGCCTGGCCAAGTGCTGCCGCCCCATCCCGGGCGACCCCATCATCGGCCAGATCAAGAAGGAGCAGGGCCTCGTCATCCACACCCACGACTGCCCGCAGGTCCGCCACTACCGCGAGGATCCGGACAAGTGGGTGGACGTGGAATGGGCGGCGGACATCGACAAACCCTTCGACGTCGGCATCAAGGTGACCGTCGCCAACAAGCGCGGCGTGCTGGGTCAGGTCGCCTCGGTCATCGCCGGCGAGGGTTCCAACATCGACGACGTCAGCATGGAGGAGGCCGCCGGCGCCTTCACCAACCTCTATTTCACCGTACAGGTGCAGAATCGCCTGCACCTGGCGCGCCTGATGCGTGCCCTGCGCGCCCTGCCGGAGGTGGTGCGCATCAACCGCATGAAAGGGCGGCACCATGCGACGGGCGGCGCAAACAACGCGGCATGAGGTTAGCGCGAGTACTGAGCGGCGAAATGCACAATCCCCATCCCCCATCCCCCAACCATCCATGACCAAGCGCATCATCAGCACCGACCGGGCCCCCGCGGCCATCGGCACCTATTCCCAGGCCGTGCGTTGCGGCAACACCGTCTACCTGTCCGGGCAGATCGGTCTGGACCCGGCCACCATGCAGCTCACGGAAGGGATCGAGGCGCAGATCCACCGCGTCTTCGCCAACCTGGCCGCCGTGGCCGAGGCAGCGGGCGGCAGCCTTGCGGATGTGGTCAAGCTCAACGTCTTTCTCACCGACCTGGGCCACTTCACCAAGGTCAACGAGATCATGGCCCAGTACTTCACCGAGCCCTATCCGGCCCGCGCCGCCGTCGGTGTGGCCAGCCTGCCGCGGGGTGCCCTGGTGGAGGCCGATGCGGTGATGGTGCTGGGCGAGTAGCTCGCCATATCGCGCATGGCCAAGGCGGGGGTCCAGGACCCCGTCCTGCATAGACTGGGTTACACCGCCCAGACCGACCTGATCCTCCACCTCCCCCTGCGCTATGAGGACGAGACGCGACTGACCCCCCTGCGCGAGGCGCGGCCGGGGCTGACCGTGACCGTGGAGGGGGTGGTCGTGCACACCGAGATGCAGACGAGGCCGCGTCGTCAGCTCATCGTCGAACTGACGGCGGCGCAGTCCCCTGCCGCCGCCGCTCATCCGGCATCCCGGTTCTTCTTCCGGCTCCTGCACTTCTATCCAAGCCAGGTCGCCGAGCTGAAGCCGGGCGTGCGTCTGCGCCTGCACGGCGAGGTGCGACCGGGGTTCTACGGCGCGGAGATGGTGCATCCCCATTACCGACGGGTGCAACCCGACACCCCGCTGCCGCAGACCCTGACTCCGGTCTACCCCACGGTGGCGGGGTTGTCGCAAACGGCCTTGCGCAAGGCGGTGACGCTGGCCATGGCGCAGGCCGACCTGAGCGAGACCCTGCCGCAAGGCCTGGTGGAGCGCCTGGCACTGCCCACTTTCGCCGAGGCGGTGCGACTGTTGCATGCCCCGCCGCCGGACGTCGAACTCGACGCCCTGGAGCAACGCACCCACCCGGCGTGGCGCCGACTCAAGTTCGATGAGCTGCTGGCCCAGCAACTCTCGCTGCGTCGCCATGCACGTGCCAGGCAGGCCTTGTCGGCGCCCGCTCTGGAGGGGGGTGAGTCGCTGGCACGGCGACTGCTGGCCGCCCTGCCCTTCGCGATGACCGGTGCCCAAGGCCGGGTCTGGAACGAGATCCGCGCCGACCTCGCGCGCACTCACCCCATGCATCGTCTGCTGCAGGGCGACGTCGGCAGCGGCAAGACCCTGATAGCGGCCCTGGCCTGTCTGCCGGCGGTGGCCTCCGGCTGGCAGGCCGCGGTCATGGCCCCCACCGAGATCCTGGCCGAGCAGTTGTACCTGAAATTCCGCGAATGGCTGGAGCCCCTGGACCTGCGCGTGGTCTGGGTGGCGGCTGCGCTGAAGGGCAAGGCCAGAGCATCGGCTCTGGCGGCCGTCACCTCCGGCGAGGCCCAGATCGCAGTGGGCACCCATGCCCTCATTCAGACGGGGGTGGACTTCCCCCGCCTGGGCCTGGCCATCGTCGACGAACAACACCGCTTCGGCGTCGAACAGCGCCTGGCCTTGCGCGCCAAGGGCAATACCCTTGACACAGCCCCTGCTGCCGCCGGCGTCTCGCCCCTCACCCCTCACCTCCTGATGATGTCCGCCACACCCATCCCGCGCAGCCTGGCCATGAGCTACTACGCCGATCTGGACGTCTCCACCCTGGACGAGCTGCCGCCGGGACGCATGCCCATCGCCACGCGGGTGATCGGCATATCCCGCCGACATGAGGTGATCGCACGGCTGCGCGACTACTGCGCCGGCGGCGCCCAGGCCTATTGGGTCTGCCCTCTGGTGGAGGAGTCGGAGAAGCTGCAACTCAAGGCCGCCCTGGCGGCGCATGCGGAGCTCTCCGCCGCACTGCCGGACTTGCGGCTGGGACTGGTGCACGGCCGCATGAAGGCGGACGAAAAGGCGGCGGTGATGGCCGCGTTCAAGGCCGGCGAGATCCATCTGCTGGTGGCCACCACGGTCATCGAGGTGGGGGTGGACGTGCCCAACGCCGGCCTCATGGTGATCGAACACGCGGAACGCATGGGTCTGGCGCAGCTGCACCAGCTGCGCGGCCGGGTGGGTCGCGGCGCGCGGGAATCGGCCTGCATCCTGCTGTATGCCGAGCCCCTGTCGGAGACGGCACGCCAGCGGCTGCGCATCATCCGGGAGCTCGACGACGGCTTCGCCATCGCGCGCGAGGACCTGCGCCTGCGGGGGCCGGGCGAGTTCACCGGTGCGCGGCAATCGGGGCCGATCTGGCTGCGTTTCGCCTCGCCGGAGGCGGACGCCGACCTGCTGGAGCTTGCCCGGCAGAGCGCGGAATGGCTGCTGGAGCGGCATCCCGACGCCGCGGACCGGCATCTTCAGCGCTGGCTGCCGCGCGGGCTGGACTACCTGCGCGGCTGAAGGCGGCTCACCGCCCCTCCAGCCATTCGAGCATGTCCAGATAGGCCTGCTGGTTGCCCTCAACGAAAGCCGGCACGCCCACTTTCTTGAGCATCTCCTGACCGGCCGGGGTCTTGTCCAGATCGAGCAGGGCCTTGGCCGAGATGTGACTGGGACGAATCAGGAGCACGTCGTAACGCTGGCGCTCGAGGTTGCGGATGACGATGCTCAGGACGTTGGAGGCCTCCATCTTGACGTTCTTGCCCACGCTGGTGCTCAGATGACGCGCCAGGTCGGCATACTTGTCGGTGTGGAAGACCGCATCGGTGGAACTCGATATGCCCTCGTCGACCGCGAACAGGATGGTGTCGGGCGCAGCGCAGGCAGAACCGTGCGGCATGAGTCAACCTAAAAACCGCAGTTGAACGCGCCCGAAGGCCGGGCCAAACCGGTGGCTGGCGCGAAGCGACGACGCCGCAGGGTCGACCCCTGCAAGGAGGAGCGACAAAGCCAGGCGCCGTTTTGGCCCGGAAAGCGGGCGCGT
>CALHRD010000041.1 GCA_938038385.1 uncultured Burkholderiales bacterium | reverse complement strand
AGGTGGTCGATGCGGTCGGTGTTGAACAGCGAGGTGCGGCGCTTGATGCCGTGCACCTCGTAGCCCTTGGCGAGCAGGAATTCGGCCAGATAGGCACCGTCCTGGCCGGTGATGCCGGTGATGAGAGCGGTTTTTTTCATGGGCAAACTGTCATGTTGCGGGTTCGTCCTGCATGCCCAACGCGACCAGCCGGCGGGCAAAGGTCGCCAGGTCCGTCAGACGATGTTCGATGATGTCGCGCACGATGTTCATGTTCGGTTCCTGATAGGCGTGCACGGCGATGTTGCGAAAACCGACCATGGTCATGAGCGGTTGGGCGAGCTCCCGATTGATCAATCCGGCCTGTGCGAGCATCTCGAACGCCTGGCGACTGTCCGTCGGCAGGCCAAGGCGGTGGATGCGCACGAGGTGCATGGCAGCATCGATGGCGGCTTCGCATGCCCGCTGCGGGTTGAGCAGGATGGCATCCTGGCGCGTGAAGTTGGTCGTCAGCTCACCTTCGAAACCCCGGTATTCCTGCTCGATGCGCTTCAGACAGCGCTCGATGATCGCCGCCTTGCCGAGCAGGATCTCATCCATGGATGCTATGCCGTGCGCGGATGTCTGCCAGTATGGCCCGGCGCTCTTCGTTCAGTCGCACGTAATCGGACAGGGTGTGGGTGGCGTAGGCCTGCGCCTCGACGGCGTCGGCCGCATACAGCAAGGCACCGTCCAAGACGATCTGCACGCGCAGGGTCACCGGCAGGGCGCGCAGGTCGTTGAGGTCGACGTCGCATCCCGCCACTGCGGCGAGTTCGACGGCCAGGTCGAGGCGCTCGTCGAACGTGAGCCTGTGTCCGGCCAGGACCGCCAGATCGAGGTCGCTGTCGGGACGCTGAAACGGACCGCCCGCGCTGCCGTAGCGATAGGCCAGACGCAGGTCGGGCAGGGCGTCCTTGAGCGTGGCGACGATGTCTGCATCCAGAGGATGGTGCTGTGGCGTCAGTTCGGGGGACATATTCGGGAACGCAGGTCTGCGGCAAACGGCGGCATGACAGGCCGATTCGACCATGCCGATCGGTTGGGGGTCAAGGTGGCCTCGATCCGTGTCGATGCTGCCGGTTGCCTGGTAGGTCGGGCTTCAGCCCGACACCCAACCCGTCGCACTGGAGTCCGACCTACACCGGGCTGGTCGTGATCGACACGGATTCAGGGGTGGGGCCACGCCCGACGCTGGCCGCGATCGGCTGTGGTTACAGCAGAAACATCGTCGCCAGCCCCAGGAAGATGAAAAAGCCCATGGAGTCGGTGATGAAGGTGATGAGCACGGCCGTGCCGAAGGCCGGGTCGCGCCCCAGGCGGTCGATCAGGGTGGGGGCGAGAAAGCCGGCCAGGGCCGCGACGGTGAGGTTCAACAGCATGGCCAGGGCCATCACCGCGCCCAGGCCGACGTTGCCGTAGAGCAGATAGGTCACCACGCCCATGACGCCGCCCCAGACCGCGCCGTTGAGCAGCGAGATGCCCAGCTCCTTGACCAGCAGGCGCATGGCGTTGTCGCGGTTGATCAGACCCAGGGCCAGGCCGCGCACCACCAGGGTGCCGGTCTGGTTGCCGGTGTTGCCGCCCAGCCCGGCGACGATGGGCATCAAGGCGGCCAGCGCGGCGAGCTTCTCGATGCTGCCCTCGAAGGCGCCGACCACGCGCGAGGCCACCAGCGCCGTGCACAGGTTGATGGCGAGCCACATCCAGCGGTTCTTGGCCGCTTTCCAGACGGTGGTGAAGAGGTCTTCCTCCTCGCGCAAGCCCGCCAGCGCCAGCATGTCGGACTCGGTCTGCGCGCGGATGAAGTCGACCACCACATCCACCGTCAGCCGGCCGATGAGTTTGCCGCGCGCGTCGACCACCGGGGCGGTGATCAGGTCGTAGCGCTCGAAGGCCTGGGCGGCGTCGGAGGCGTCGTCTTCGGGTTGGAAGCTGACCGGGTCGTCCACCATGATGGCGGCGATGTGCACCTCCGGGTCGTGGATCAGCAGCCGCTTGAGCGGCAGCACCCCGATCAGCGTGCCGTCGCGTTCGATGACGAACAGCTTGTCGGTGTGACTGGGCAGGTCACCCAGCCGCCTCAGATAACGCAAGGCGGCCTCCACGGTGACATCGGCGCGGATGGTGACGAAGTCGTAATCCATCAGCGCGCCGACCGAGTCCTCCCGGTAGCTCAGGGAGGAGACCACCTGCGCGCGCTTGGTCTCGTCGAGCGAGCGCAGCAGCTCCTGGACCACGTCGCGCGGCAGGTCCGGCGCCAGGTCCGCGATCTCGTCGGTGTCCAGACTGGCGGCGGCGGCCACCAGCTCCTGGTTGTCCATGGACGCGATGAGGGATTCCCGCACCGCATCCGACACCTCGATCAGGATGTCGCCGTCGCGTTCGGCCTTGACCAGGTCCCAGACCAGCAGCCGGTCCTCCAGCGGCAGGGCCTCCAGGATGTAGGCCACGTCCGCGGGGTGGAGCTGATCGAGCTTTTTTTGCAGCTCGGCCAGGTTCTGCTTGTGCACCAGGGACTCCACCAGCTCGTGGCGCGGCATGTCTTGCTTGTGCACGAGGTTTTCCACCAGCCGGTGACGGGCGATGAGGTCCATCACCTGTCGGATACTGTCCTCAGGTTGTTCCGATATGCGGTTTTCGCGGTCTTCGGCCATGGCGCGGCATTGTAAACCCCAATGCCGGTGCGACCGTCGTGATTACCTCGGCACGGCCACCTGCTGCATGCGCCGCTCGATGATGGCCTGTCGTTTGAGCAGGCCGCGTGCCGTGCGGTGGGTCTCGTAGTAGCGCGGATTGGGGATCATGGCCGCCAGGTGTGCGGCCTGTGCGGGCCCCAGACGTGCCGCCGGGATGCCGTAGTAGTGGCCGGCC
This sequence comes from uncultured Burkholderiales bacterium, assembly GCA_938038385.1. Taxonomy (GTDB): domain Bacteria; phylum Pseudomonadota; class Gammaproteobacteria; order Burkholderiales; family Thiobacillaceae; genus JANWZL01. Next base: position 3,673 of record CALHRD010000041.1, on the reverse strand, counting down.
GCGGCCTCGGCGCCGTAAATGCCGTTGCCCCACTCGATGACGTTGAGGTAGACCTCGAGGATGCGTCGCTTGCTCCAGAACTGTTCCAGCATCACGGTGATGGCCGCCTCCTGCAGCTTGCGCAGGGGATTGCGCGAGGCCGACAGGAACAGGTTCTTGGCGAGCTGCTGGCTGATGGTGGAGCCGCCGGCGACGACGCGGCCGCGCCTGATGTTCTTCTCCACGGCGGTCTCTATCCCTTCCCAGTCGAAGCCCTGGTGGGTGAGGAAGCGGCTGTCCTCGGCGGCCACCACCGCCCGCTTGAGGTGTATGGAGATACGCTCGTAGGGCACCCAGCGGTGATGCAGCTCGGCCTGCGGGTTTTTCTCCTGCAGACGCGTGAGCCCCGCCTCCATGAAGGCGGTGGACGACGGATTGAAATAGCCCCACCAGGCGACCTGCATGAGGAACCAGAGTTGCACGGACAGGACGACGAGGAAGACGACCAGCAGCGTTTTCAGGATCAGCCGCAGCATCACCCTTCCCCTTCAACCCGCCCGCAACATCGCGATCACCGGTGCGGTGTCAGGCCGCACGCCGCGCCAGAGGAAGAAGGCCTCCGCCGCCTGTTCCACCAGCATGCCCAGCCCGTCGGCCGTGCGCGCCCCGGCCTGTCGTGCCAGCTGGAGGAAGGGGGTGTCCCGGCCGTACATCATGTCGTAGGCGAGTGCTCCGGCAGCGAAGATGCCGTCCGGCAGGGCGGGCAATTCCCCTGCAAGGCTCGCCGCCGTGGCGTTGATGACGATGTCGTAGGTCATGTCGGTCAGGGCCTCGTAGCCGCCGCCTCGCACCGGACCGTCGTCGCGGAAACGGGCGGCCAGGTCCACCGCGCGCCCGGCGGTACGATTGGCGATGAACAGGACGGCAGGGCCGCACGCCAGCAAGGGCAGGACGACCCCCCGCGCGGCACCGCCCGCCCCCATGAGCAGGATGCGCCGCCCCGCCAAATCCACGCCCAGATTGCGCGTGAGATCGGCGATCAGACCCGCGCCGTCGGTGTTGTCGCCGAGGACCTCCGCACCCCGAAAGTGCAGGGTGTTGACCGCCCCGGCGGCCTCGGCACGGGGCGTGCGACGGGCGGCGATGGCATAGGCCTGTTCCTTGAAGGGCACGGTCACATTGGCGCCGGCGCCGCCGCCGGCGCGGAAGGCGGTTACACACTCGGCGAAACCATCCAGGGGGGCGAGCAGTGCGGTGTAGTCCATGTCCTGCCCCGTTTGCCGGGCAAAAGAGGCATGGATCAAGGGCGACTTGGAATGGGCGATGGGGTTGCCGAATACGGCATAGTGATCGGTCATGGGGCGGTGACGTCGAGGGAAAGGTGCATTGTATGGTCGGGAACGGCCAGCGGGGGCGCACCAATTCGATGCGCGCTGCTTTATATTGGTGCACCAAAAAGCGTGCCGGCCGTCCGGGGCATTGTGGCACAATGGCTATGCCTCATGCGATGGCTGGCATGCTTCGTGCTTGACCCCGGCCTCTCGGTTTTTTCGTGTCCACCCGTTCTCGAGGAGTGAAAAACATGGCGGTTGCCGATGTGATGCAGATGATTCAGGAAAACGATGTCAAATTCGTCGATTTCCGCTTTACCGATACCCGTGGCAAGGAGCAGCACGTATCCGTGCCCGTGAAGGCCTTCGACGAGAGCAAGTTCACCGACGGCCACGCCTTCGACGGCTCCTCCATCGCCGGCTGGAAGGGTATCCAGGCCTCCGACATGCTGCTCATGCCGGACCCGGACACCGCCAACATCGACCCCTTCATGGACGAGCCCACCCTGATCCTCACCTGTGATGTCGTGGAGCCCGACACCGGCAAGGGCTATGACCGCTGCCCGCGCTCCATCGCCAAGCGCGCCGAGGCCTATCTCAAGTCCACCGGCGTGGGCGACGCCGTCTACTTCGGCCCCGAGCCGGAATTCTTTATCTTCGATTCGGTCACCTGGCATGACGACATGTCCGGCAGCCACGTGAAGATCCGCTCCGAGGAGGCGGCCTGGTCCTCCGGCGAGCAGACCGAGGTAGGCAACATCGGCCACCGGCCCAAGGTCAAGGGCGGCTACTTCCCGGTCCCGCCCATCGACTCCCTGCAGGACATCCGCTCCGCCATGTGTCTGGCCTTGGAGGAGATGGGCGTCGAGGTCGAGGTGCACCACCACGAGGTGGCCACCGCCGGTCAGTGCGAGATCGGCACCAAGTTCGCCACCCTCACCCGCCGCGCCGACTGGACCCAGATTCTCAAGTACGTCGTGCACAACGTCGCGCACAGCTACGGCAAGACCGCCACCTTCATGCCCAAGCCCATCGTCGGCGACAACGGCTCCGGCATGCACTGCCACCAGTCGATCTGGAAGGACGGCAAGAACCTGTTCGCCGGCAACGGCTACGCGGGCCTGTCGGAGTTCGCCCTGTACTACATCGGCGGCATCATCAAACACGCGCGGGCGCTCAACGCCATCACCAACCCCGGCACCAATTCCTACAAGCGCCTGGTGCCCGGCTTCGAGGCCCCGGTGATGCTGGCCTACTCGGCCAAGAACCGCTCCGCCTCAATCCGCATCCCGCACGTGGCGAGCGACAAGGCGCGCCGCATCGAGGTGCGCTTCCCCGACCCGATCGCCAACCCCTATCTGGCCTTCGCCGCCATGATGATGGCCGGCCTCGACGGCGTGCAGAACAAGATCCACCCCGGCGACCCCGCCGACAAGAACCTCTACGACCTGCCGCCCGAGGAGGAAAAGGCCATTCCCAAGGTCTGCCACTCCCTGGACATGGCCCTGGAACACCTGGACCGCGATCGCGAGTTCCTCACCCGTGGCGGTGTCTTCAGCAACGATTTCATCGACGCCTACATCGAGCTCAAGATGGAAGAGGTCACGCGACTGCGCATGACGACGCATCCCATCGAGTTCGACATGTACTACTCGGTCTGATCGGCTCACACCGACCCAAGGGCAGCCGCGGCTGCCCTTTTTCTTGCTGTGGTGAGGGGTAGCGCATACACTGGGCCCGTAGCATCAGTCACTTTCGCATCATGCGCTTTGCCCCCAGCCTGATCCTGCTTGCCTGCGCCACAGGGCTCAGCCTCTGCGTCCAGGCCGAGATCTACAAGTTCATCGACGATCAGGGCAACGTCACCTACACCAACATGCCCCGGCCCGGCGCCAGGAAGCTGGACCTGGACGTGTCCCCGCCACCCAAGGCGACCAGCCCCAAGGACACCACCGCCGGCAAGAAACCCGCCGGCAGCGTCAGCTCGCCCTCGCCAGTCTATTTCCCCCGCGTGGACCCCAACACCCAGCGCCGCCGTGACGACATGCGCCGTCAGTTGCTGATGGAGGAGCTGGCCAGCGAGCAGCGCAACCTGGACGCGGCCCGCCGTGCGCTGGCCAACGCCAGCCGCCAGCCCGGTGCGGACCTCAACAAGCTGGCCGACGGCGTGCGCCTTCACGAGAAGAACATCGAGATGCTCAACAAGGAGCTCTCCCTCATCCGTTGAACCTAAAAACCGCAGTTGAACGCGCCCGAAGGCCGGGCCAAACCGGTGGCTGGCGCGAAGCGACGACGCCGCAGGGTCGACCCCTGCAAGGAGGAGCGACAAAGCCAGGCGCCGTTTTGGCCCGGAAAGCGGGCGC
>CALHRD010000040.1 GCA_938038385.1 uncultured Burkholderiales bacterium | reverse complement strand
GGCCAGCACCGCGGCCGGCGGCACGCCCCCGGCCGGAATTGCCAGAACCACGGCGTCGCTGGCGCGGAACGTCTCGAGCATGTCGGCCAGCGCCTCCCCGGCATGGGCCCGATCGCGGAACACGCGCGTCAGGTTGCGCAGTTGCGCCAGCTCAACGAGTGGTGCTGTTGCCCCTCCCATGCGCGCATCTAATCACGGTTGGGAGAACGCAGATTTGACGGGCATCAATGCCGCGGCGGCGGCACGAGAAAACGCGCGCCCTGCGGGTTCAGGCCGCGTAGCTCTTGAGCCGCACCGGCTGGCGGCGTGCACCCCAGTCGCCCGGTTTTGGCTCGAACACGCCGGCGCAGGCTGTACCGCATTGCTTACAACGGCCTTGTGCGTCAAGCGTCCAGGCGGTGATGTCGTAGCCGTCGCGCCCGATCAGCTTGGCGCCGCACTGGTGGCAATAGGTGCTCTGGCCGGCCGGATTGTAGACGTTGCCGGTGTAGGCGTAGCGCACGCCGTTGCGCATCGCGATCTTGCGCGCGCGCATGAGCGTTGCGGGCGGCGTGGGCGGCACATCCATCATCTTCCAGTCCGGGTGGAAGGCGGTGAAGTGCCAGGGCACGTCCGGCCCGAGGTTGGCCACGCCCCACTGGGTCATGGCGTCGATTTCCTCGTCGGAATCGTTGTGGCCCGGTATGAGCAGCGTGGTGATCTCGAACCACACCCGGGTCTCGTGCTTGAGGTAGACGAGCGTGTCGAGCACCGGCTGCAGGTGCCCGCCGCAGATCTTGAAGTAGAAATCCTCGGTGAAGCCTTTCAGGTCGACGTTGGCCGCATCCATGTATTGATAGAACTCGCGGCGCGGCTCCGCGCACATGTAGCCGGCGGTCACGGCCACCGACTTGATGCCGTACGGGCGGCACGCCTTGGCGACGTCGATGGCATACTCCATGAAGATCACCGGGTCGTTGTAGGTGTAGGCCACGCTCCGGCAGCCAAGTTCGTGGGCGGCGCGCGCAATGGTCTGCGGGCTCGCCTGGTCCATGAGCGTATCCATCTCGCGCGACTTGGAGATGTCCCAGTTCTGGCAGAACTTGCAGGCCAGGTTGCAGCCGGCGGTGCCGAAGGAGAACACCGAGGTGCCGGGGTAGAAGTGGTTGAGCGGTTTCTTCTCGATGGGGTCGACACAGAAGCCGGAGCTGCGCCCATAGGTGGTGAGCACCATCCGCCCATTTTCCATCCTGCGCACGAAGCACAGACCGCGTTGGCCCTCGTGCAGCCGACAGTCGCGCGGACAGAGATCGCACTGGATGCGGCCGTCTGGAAGGCCGTGCCACCAGCGTGCCGGGTGGCTGGTTTCAGGCACGTGCATGTTGGTCCTCCTCGTACTTCTCCACCGTGTAACGGTAGAGGCGCACGCCGTCATCCCAGAAGTCCGCCGGCAGCCCCGCCTTGCGCTTCAGGTGGGCCATGAAGTCACGCGGCTCCGGTATCTGCTGCCAGACCTGCGGCAGGAAGGTGGCGCGGTGCCGACCCCATTCCAGGATCACCCCGTCGACACCGGGCCGCAGTTTGCCAAGGGCATCGGCCTCATTGGTGAAGTCGATCGGCTGCGCCGCGGACAGCACCGACACCTCCACTCGCGTGTCGTCGAGCTCCGGTCGGGTGAGCGGCGGGAAGCGAGGGTCGCCGAAGGCCGCCATGCGTGCGTTTTCCACCACGTCCTCTTCCAGACTGCGGCGGGCCTCCAGCGAGCCGATGCAGCCTCTGAGTTCGCCGTCACGGGTCAGGGTGACGAAGACCGCACCGGGGGCCTTGAGCCAGTCCGGGCGCGGCGGCTCGTCGACCGTCTGGCCCAGCGCCCGCGCGATGCTGGCGCGGGCCAGCCGGGTGAGTACACGGCCGCGCTCAGTGGACATTTGCCGACTCCGTCAGGGCGAAGGCGCCATAGCCCACCACCCGGCTCTTGTCCCCCGCCGTGTCGCCCGAATTGCGCAGGTCGAGCAGATGGGGGGCGAGGTGATGCCGACGTGCGGCGAGCAGCAGGCCATTGATGGGATGGGCGCCACAGGCCTGTTCCCCGACGAGGTCGGTGTGCAGCTCGAGGATCGCCCGTACCGTGGCCTGGTCGCTCTGCGTGGCCTCGTCATAGGGCAGGTAGTGCGACAGGTCGGAACTCACCACGATCAGGGTCTCCGCGCCGCCCCAGACCAGCTCCAGCGCCTCGGCCACCTGCTGTGGGGTGGCCCCGCCCACGGCCAGGGGCACCAGGACGAAGTCGTCGAGCACGGTCTGCAGGAAGGGCAGGTGCACCTCCAGGGAGTGTTCCCAGGCATGCGCCGCCTCGTTCACCTCCACCTGCGGCAGTTGCAGCAGGCGCGCCATGGCCGGTTCGTCGAGGGCGACGACACCGAGCGGCGTCTCGAAGGCATCCACCGCGGGCAGGGCAAGGCCGGGCACCCAGACCCGGTGCACCGGACCCAGCAGCACCACCCGGCGGATGACCTCGCGCAAGTCCTTGAGCAGGACGTAGGCCGAGGCGGCCACCGGTCCGGAATAGACATAACCCGCATGCGGCACGATGAGTGCTTTGGGGCGTAACGGGGCCGGCGAGGCCGCCTCCAGCATCCGCTGGACGTCGAGGGCGAGGCGGCGCCTGTCTCCCGGATAGAACATGCCGGCCACCGCGGCCGGTCTGATCGTCGTCGTCATGGAGCCTCCCGCTGGATACACAGGGCGTCTGATTAAAATGTAGGGCACGCCACGAAGATTACAAACCATGCCCCGTCACACACCGCGGTATTTCGCACTGCTCCCCGCCGCCGGCGTCGGCGCCCGCATGGGGGCGGACACGCCCAAGCAGTACCTTCCCATCCATGGCCGGCCCATGCTCTGGCATGCCCTGCAGGTGTTCGAGCGCCATCCGCGCATCGAGCGGATCCATGTCGTGCTCGCGCCGGAGGACGACTGGTGGCCGGTCCATGACTGGAGCGGCTTGCGCAAGCTCACCGTACTGCGCTGTGGCGGCGCTACCCGCGCACGGAGCGTCATGAACGGCCTGCGCGCGATGCAGGGCGAGGCGTTGCCGGATGACTGGGTGTTGGTGCACGACGCTGCCCGGCCCTGTCTGACCTCGGACCTGCTCGACAGGCTGCTGGCGGCGCTGGCCGATGACCCCGTGGGGGGCATCCTGGCCGTGCCGGTGGCCGATACCCTCAAGCGTGCGGGTGGCGATGGGCGCATCGCCGGGACCGTTCCACGCACCGGCATCTGGGCGGCGCAGACCCCGCAGATGTTCCGCCAAGGCCTCCTGCTGCAGGCCCTGGAAGGGGCCGGGCCGGACGTCACCGACGAGGCGTCCGCGGTGGAGGCGTTGGGCCTCGCCCCCAGGCTGGTGGAGAGCGACCGCAGCAATCTCAAGGTCACCTTTCCGGACGATCTGGCGGTGGCAGCCTGGCGGCTTGGATCGACATGAGGCGCTGGGGTTGGCCCGGGTGTCGGGCTGGCGCCCGACCAGGGGGGTGGTTCGCGCGCCGACCACGGATTCGGCCCCGACGCCGACCTCACCCCGAGGCCCGCGCGGCCGTGAGGTTGGCATGGCGTGACCTGGAACGGCGCTGGCCTCGACCCGCCATTTCGTGGCAAGCTCGGCGCATGATCCACCCCGAGGACGAACGTTTCATGCGTCTGGCCATGGACCAGGCCCGGCTTGCGCGCGCCGCCGGCGAGGTGCCGGTGGGGGCGGTGGTGGTGCGTGATGGCGAGGTCATCGGCGCGGGCTGGAACCGGCCCATCTCAACGCACGACCCCACGGCGCACGCCGAGGTGATGGCCTTGCGCGAGGCGGCCCGGCGGGTCGGCAATTATCGTCTGCCCGGTTGCACTCTGTACGTCACCCTCGAACCCTGCGCGCTGTGCACCGGGGCCATCTTTCATGCCCGTATCGCCCGCGTGGTGTATGGCGCCCCCGACCCAAAGACCGGCGTGGCCGGCAGTGTGCTCAACCTCTACGCCGAGCCGCGCCTCAACCATCACGCCGAGATCGTCGGCGGGGTGCTGGCCGAGGAATGCGGCACGCTGTTGAGCGCCTTCTTCGCCGAAAAGAGGCGCCAGGACAGGGACTAGCGGCGTGCGCATCGAAATCAACCTGCGACGACAGACCCTGAGCGTCCTGGACGACGCCGGTCAGAGCGTGCGGGTCTACCCGGTCTCCACTGCCGTCAATGGACCGGGCGAGCAGGCCGGCAGCTACTGCACGCCGCGCGGGCGCCACATCGTGCGGGCGAAGATCGGCGCCGGACAGCCGCTCGGCGCGGTGTTCAGGGCGCGCAGGCCGACCGGCGAGGTCTATTCCCCCGAACTGGGTGAGGCCGAGCCGGAGCGCGACTGGATCCTCACCCGCATCCTCTGGCTCTCCGGCAAGGAGCCCGGATTCAACCGCCTGGGCGGGTGCGACACCATGCGCCGCTACATCTACATCCACGGCACCCCGGACGAGCAGTTCGAGCAGGCCCCCCGCTCGCATGGCTGCATCCGCATGCGCAACGCGGACGTGGCCGAACTCTACGACCTCGTGCCGCCCTATACTGAAGTGGATATCGTGGAGGGTTGACAGATGAAGACTGAAAGTCCATTGACGGCCGGTCCCGATGCCGGTCCGGACGAGCTCGCGCCGAATCGGCCGGCCAGACGCATCAGCATGCACGAGGGCATCGCCGTGTGGTGCGACTGTTGCTCCTGTGCGGCGGAGCCCTACTGGCTGGAGGTCGCCGAGGAGCTGGGGATCGACCTCGGCAGCGACTACGAAGATGGGGACGCTTCCGCCCCGTCTACGCGCCGCGCGACCGCATGACCTCCGATGCCTCCAACCAGACCCAGCCCTTTGCCGGCAGCCAGTCCGGCAGCGCATAGCTGCCGACCGCGACGCGGTGCAGGGCCTCGACCCGGTTGCCTGCCGCGGCGATCATGCGTTTGACCTGGTGGTATCTGCCGCCGCTCAGGGTGAGCCGCAGCGTGTGTTCGCCGGTCTTCGAGCAGGCGGCGGCGGCGACGGGCCCGGGGTCGTCGCGCAACCGCACGCCGGCGATCAGTGCCGTGATCAGCGCATCGCTGACCGGATGTCTGGCGGTGACTTCGTAGACCTTGGCGATCCCCCGCCTTGGCGAGGTGAGGGCATGGATGAACTGCCCGTCGTCGGTGAACAGCAGGAGGCCCGTGGTGTCCTCGTCCAGCCGGCCCACGGGCTGAACACCGCGCCGGACGAGCTGGGGCGGCAGCAGGCTGAACACGCTGGGGTGGTGCAGGGGATTGCGCGAGCACTCGTAGCCGGACGGCTTGTTGAGGGCCAGGTAGACCTTGTCGCGATAGACCCAGTGCTCGCCGTCCACAGTGAATTGCAGCCCGGCCGGTTCGAACTCGGCATAGGGATCCCCGCAGGCACGGCCGCCTATGGTCACCCGACCCTGCCGCACCAGCGTGCGACATTCCTTGCGGGTGCCAAAGCCCTGCGTGTGGAGCAGGCGTTCGAGGGTCATGCTGTGCCGGCAGGGCGGCCAGAGGGATTCACGCGATCTCCTGCAGGAAGCCGCGCACCACGCCCAGGCGCTGATCGAGGGTGGCTCCGCCCTGCTCGATGCGCAGTCGGTCCTGACCGGCGAGTTTGTATTCCCGCCGGGTCTGGATGAGGTGGATGAGCCTGGCCGGATCGATGGGCGGGTTCGGCACGAACTGCACGCTGGCGCTCTCCGGGCCGGCCTCCAGACGGGCGATACCCAAAGGCTGGGTACGGATGCGCAGCCGGTGCACCTCGATCAGGGTGCGTGCCGGTTCCGGCAGTAGGCCGAAGCGGTCGATGAGTTCCTCCTCCATGACTTTCAGCTCGTCGTCGGAGACGCAGTTCGCCAGGCGCTTGTACAGCACCAGCCGTTCATGGATGTCCGGCACATAGGACTGCGGCAGCAGGGCGGGGGCGTGCAGGTTTATCTCGGCGGTCACGCGCAGCGGTGCCTCCAGGTCGGGCTCGCGGCCCTCCTTGAGCGATTTGACGGCAATATTCAGCATGTCATTGAAAAGATTGAATCCAACCTCCTGCATCTCGCCGCTTTGCTCCTCGCCAAGCACCTCGCCGGCACCGCGGATCTCCAGATCGTGCATGGCGAGATAAAAGCCCGAGCCTAGCTCCTCCATGGACTGGATGGCCTCCAGACGCTTTTGCGCCGCCGGGGTGATGCGGGCGCCGGAAGGGGTGAGGAGATAGGCATAGGCCTGGTGGTGGGAGCGCCCAACCCGGCCCCGCAGCTGGTGCAGCTGCGCCAGGCCGAACTTGTCCGCCCGGTTGATGAGGATGGTATTGGCGGTGGGGACGTTGATGCCGGTCTCGATGATGGTGGTGCACAGCAGCAGGTTGAAGCGCTGGTGATAGAAGTCGCGCATGACGTGCTCCAGCTCGCGCTCCGGCATCTGGCCGTGGGCGACCTGGATGCGCGCCTCGGACAGGAGATTGGTGAGCTTCTCGCGCATCAGCTCGATCGTCTCCACCTCGTTGTGCAGGAAATAGATCTGGCCGCCGCGCTTCAACTCGCGCAGCGCCGCCTCTCGGATCAGGCCTTCGGAGAAGGGCTGCACGAAGGTCTTGATGGCCAGCCGCTTCTGCGGCGCGGTGGCGATCACCGAGAAGTCGCGTATACCCTCCAGCGACATGGCGAGGGTGCGCGGGATGGGGGTGGCGGTCAGGGTCAGCACGTCCACCTCGGCCCTCAGTTCCTTCAGCCGCTCCTTCTGGCGCACGCCGAAGCGGTGCTCCTCGTCGATGATCACCAGGCCGAGGTTTTTGAACACCACGTCCTTGGAGAGCAGCTTGTGGGTGCCGATGACGATATCGATGCGACCCGCCTTCAGGCCCTCCAGCGCGGCGGCCACCTCCTTGGGCGAACGGAAGCGGGACAGCTCCGCGATCCTCACGGGGAAGTCGGCGAAACGGTCGGAAAAGGTCTGGAAGTGCTGCTCGGCCAGTAGGGTGGTCGGGCACAGGACGGCCACCTGCCGTCCGCCGGCCACTGCCACGAAGGCGGCGCGCAGAGCCACCTCGGTCTTGCCGAAGCCCACGTCGCCGCAGACCAGACGGTCCATGGGCCGGCCCGAGCGCATGTCCTCGAGCACCGCCTCGATGGCGCCAAGCTGGTCGGGCGTCTCCTCGAAACCGAAGCCGGCGGCGAAGGCCTCAAGGTCGTGGTGGCCGAACTCGAAGGCATGCCCCTGCCGGGCGGCGCGCTGAGCATAGAGATTGAGCAATTCCGCCGCCGTGTCGCGCGCCTTCTCCATGGCGCGCCGCTTGGCCTTTTCCCATAGACCGCTGCCCAGCCGGTGCAGGGGTGCGGTTTCCGGATCGCCGCCCATGTAGCGGGCGATGAGGTGCAGATGCGCAACCGGCACGTAGAGCTTGTCGCCGCCGGCATACTCCAGGGTGAGGAATTCCTCCGTGCCCTCGCCCAGGTCCATGCCGGTGAGGCCCAGGTAGCGGCCGATGCCGTGCTGCAGATGCACCACCGGGTCGCCGATCTTGAGTTCCGAAAGGTCGCGCAGCAGGCCCTCGACCTGGGTCTGCCTGGCCGCCCGCGACACGCGAGCCGTCGGGCTGCGCGCGTAGAGCTCGGTCTCGGTCAGGACGGCGAGCCGCGCCTCGGGATCGATGAAACCGGCGGCGAGCGGTCCCGTGGTCAGGAGGAAACGGTGCGCGGTGAGGCGTGAGGGCTCACGGGTGGGCGCTTCTTGTACGGGTGTGGCGATCCACCCTTCCATGAGATCCGGCTTGAGCCCGTGTTCCGCCAAGGCCTGGGCCATGGTCTCGCGCCGACCCAGGCTTTCGGCCACCAGTAGCGTCGTACCCTCGAAGGCGGCCAAGTGGGCCTTGAGCCGCGCATATGGGTCTTCCGCCCGCCGGTCCACCGCCACCTGCGGGGCGGGGACGTAAGGCAGCGTCGGTGCGGACGCCGCCGCCTCGGGCGCGCGGAGCTCGATCCGGGCGTAAGGGCGCAGGCGGCCGAAGAGCTCGTCGGGCGGCAAGAACAGCCGCGCCGGCGGCAGCAGCGGCCGGTCGCGCTCGCCGATGAGCAGTCGGTGGCGCCCCTGGGTGTCGGCCCAGAAGCCTTCGACGGCGTGCTGCACATCGCCATGCAACACGACCAGGACGTCTGCGGCGAGGTAGTCGAACAGGCTGACGGTATGCTCGAAGAACAGCGGTAGGTAGTACTCGATCCCCGCCGGCGCGAGCTTGTTCGAGACATCCTTGTAGATACGGCTCTTGGAGGGGTCGCCTTCGAAGGCGTCGCGGAAGTTCTGGCGAAAGCGGGTGATGCCCGCTTCGTCCAACGGAAACTCGCGCGCCGGCAAAAGTCGGATCTCGTTGACCTTGTAGAGGGTGCGCTGACTATCCGGATCGAAGGTGCGCAGGCTCTCCACCGCGTCGTCCATGAGCTCGATACGGAAAGGCAGGGCCGTGCCGGTCGGGAAGAGATCGATGAGACCACCGCGGATGGCGAACTCGCCCGGCGAGAGGACCTGGTTGACATGGCTGTAGCCGGCCCGAACGAGGCGCTCGCGCAGGGCGTCGATGTCCAGGCGTTCGCCGAGCTTGAGCAGGAAGGCGTGCGCCGCCAGGAATTCCGGTGGTGCCAGGCGCTGGCAGGCGGTCGCAGCCGGGGCGACAAGCAGGTCGAGTCGGCCCTGGTGGGTCAGCCACAAGGCCTCCAACCGCTCCGACACCAGGTCGGGATGCGGCGAAATGGGGTCATAGGGTAGCGTTTCCCAGTCGGGAAACAGTCGTACCGCCAAGCGGGGCTGAAACCAGGCGGCCTCCTCGGCGAGGCGGGCGGCGGCCTGGGCAGACTCGGTCAAAACGAGCAGGCGCCGCGCCACGGCCAGTTGCGACAGGAACAGGGCGTCGGCCGAGCCAGGTGGCTGGGCCAGGCGGCGGCGCTGGCCGGGGGCGGGCAGATCGAGGCGATGCGTCATGCGATACGAAAACGAGCGTGAGATTATCGCAGATGACCTCAAACTCAGGGGAGAACGGCCGGCGCACGATCGTCGCGGGTGTGTCTGGCCTTCTGGATGCCTCTTATCGGCGGGCGGTCAGGCGCGCCGCTTGCATCCCATCCGTGGGTGCCGGAGTGTGTGACCGCCGAGGGTTACGCGACGCCGCGCGTCGTACATGCGTGGGCAGGCACAGCCAGCCGCGAGATGGTGCTACCGTTGCAGACAGGTGGCCACGGCCTCGTTCCCGCTGCTTAGGGTGGTTGGGGACGCGACGCTTAGGCGTTTGCTGCGCGGCAGGCGCAGGCGGCTTAGTGGGCCTTGCTGGCTGCGTTTGCCAGCAGCCAGGCGGAGAGTTCTTCCTGCGGCATGGCGCGGGCGAAATGCCAGCCTTGCAACACATCGACGCCCAATTCGCGCAGCAGTTCGGCCGTGGCCGCATCCTCCACGCCCTCCGCGGTGGTGAGCAACCCCATGGTTTTGGCCATCGCAACGATGATCTGCACCATGCGTAGCCCTTGCGGTTCATGCAGGCGGCGAATGAAGGACTGATCGATCTTGAGCTCGTCAACTGGAATCTGGTGCAGGATGGAAAGCGAGGACCAACCGACGCCGAAATCGTCGATGGCGAGACGAAAACCCGCCGCGTGCAACTCGCGCAGACGATCGATGCCGTAATCGACGTCCATCATGGCGATCGACTCGGTGATCTCGAGTGTGACGCGCTGGGGCTTGATGCCGTGGGCCTCGACATCCTCCAACAGCTTGTCCGCGAACAAGGGAATGAACAACTGGCGCTTGGAGACGTTGATCGCCAGCGTATAGTCCCTGTCCTTCCATGCGGCCATGTCGTGCAGGGCGCGGTGCCAGAGCGCCTCGCCCAGCGGACGGATGAGGCCCAGGGTCTCGGCCATGGGGATGAAGGTGGCAGGGCTGATCCAGCCCATCTCCGGGTCGAACCAGCGGGCCAGGGCCTCAAAACCAACCACGTGTCCATCCGCAGCCCTGATCTGGGGTTGGTAGTGGGGGAGGATGCGTTTTTCGCGTATGGCGGCGGCCAGACGCTGTTGTATATAGAGGTCCTTCTTGCCCAGGCCTTTGCGTGACATCTCGCTGTAGAACTGCACGTTGTTGCGTCCCTGCGCCTTGGCATAGAACATGGCCCGATCGGCATGGGCCAGGAGCGCCTCGCCCGTGTCGGCGTCGTCGGGGAAGATGGCAAAGCCGGCGCTGAAGGTGAGGCTGTAATCCACGTCCTCGACCTGCACGGGGGCATCGATGGCCTGCCGCAGCTTATCTGCCACTTCCTGAACGGCCGGACTATTCGGCATGTCGGGCAAGAGCACGACGAACTCGTCTCCCCCCCAGCGCGCGAGGGTGTCGCCGGCGCGCAAATGGCGGCGTAGACGCTCGCTCAGGGCGACGAGGACCTGGTCGCCGGTCTTGTGTCCCAGGCTGTCGTTGACCTCTTTGAAATGATCGAGATCGATGAAGCCAAGCGCCACCTTGTGCGCGCTGCGTCGGGCAGTTTGCAGGGCGACCTTGAGACGGTCCTCCAGAAGCACCCGGTTGGGCAGACCGGTCAGGGCGTCATGCAGGGCCATGTGCGAGATGTGCCGCTCCTGGAGATAACTCTGCGTGATGTCGCGCAACACGCCACGCAGGCTCTCGCCCTCGGCGGTGCGCGCCAAGCGCAGCTCGACCCAACATTCCCGGCCCTCGGCACACATCAGGCGCAAGCGCGCACTGGCAGTCTGCTTTTCGCCGCTGGACAACATGCCGACAAAGGCGGTCAGCACGGCCGCGTCTTCGGGGTGTAGGTACTCGGCCAAATACGTTCCGCGAGGATCATCCGTTCGGCCGGTGAGCTTCGACCAGGCCTTGCTGGTCTCGAGCAACCGGCCCTCGCGGTCCATCTCGAGCACCACGTCCTCGAGCAGTTCCAGGGTCTGCTGATGCGCGGCCTGCTCCTTTTGCCGTTGTATGGCCTCATCGATCAGTCGGTCCAGTGTCTGCGCCAACCGCCCGATTTCATCCTGTATGCCCTGGCGCTGCTTCAGCGGTGTATGCACTCGGGCGACCTGCGGAAGTCGCGTTGGAACGCATCCGTGGCCTGGATGATCATGTCGATGTCGCGCACATGCCGGCGAAGGTCACGCGCGAGCCCGAACCAGAGCAAGGTCAGCAGCGCCGTTGCAATACCTGCCGTGCCGATGATCACGAAGTCGATGGAAAACAGGGGGTTGAGCGGACGGCGTATGACGAGGACGGGGCCGTCTTTGCCCACCCGTCGATCGACCGGCAAGACCACCTGGATCGTGTCGCCCAACTGCACCCAGTCCTCAGAGGGTGAGTCAATGCGGTCGTTCAAGTGCGCGCTGCCGGCCGAGGCCGCCATGATGCGACCGTCCTGGTAGAGATAGACCAGATCTTCGCCCCGCGCCAGCCGAGCCAAGCGGGCGTTGTCGAGGACGACGCCATACAGGGCCATGCCACGTCCGGCGCTGCCCAGCCACAAAGGGGTGGCGGTGACGGAATAGACGTGTTCCGCGTCAGCGCAATAGTTGCGCATCAGGACGGAATCCGTCTCCTGTATGTGCATGAGGTCGAGGGACTGTTGCAACAGGGTCGGGCAGCCGCGCGTCAGGAAAGGCATGCCGTGGGCGTCTGTGAACATCAAGGCGGAAAACTCCAGCCATTCTGCTTGGGCGTTGAGAAAGGCGTGCAGACGGCTGTGGCGCTCGGCAGCGGGCAACTCGCCAAGACGCAGGAATTCGATCTCGGCACGCAAAAGTTGCGCCTGTCGCTGCCAATCCCGGCGCATCTGTTCGAGGCCATCTTCGTAACTGCTGCGCATGAGCGCCGCAATCCGTCTGGCATCGGCATCCACCGCGAGACTCCACGCCGCCCAGGCGATCGCGGCCGCCAACACCGTGGCCAGACTGCCGACGATCAGCAGTCGGCGATTGAAAAGAGATAGCAGCGTGGGCATCCCGTCAGCGTTGGGTGAGACCCGCCCAGCGGTGATCGATGAATTGCATGAAGCGCAGGCTTCTCGCCGCGGGATCGGTGGCATGGGTGAAATGGAAGAAACTCTCCGCGGTGCGGATTTGTTCTTCGGTGAAGGCGCCATCGGGGCTGTAGATGGCCTTGTAGCGCTTGAGCAAGGCGATCAGGGTGGCGCGGTCGGGTGGGTCGAGGCGAGCGGCGATCTCTTCCGGGCTGTGCGTGGCGATCCACTGCAGGGTGCGGCGCAGCACCCGCACCATGCGCGCAGCCAGGTCCGGCTGCTTGGCAATCACATCCTGGCGGGTGGCCAGTTGGGCGTTGAGGAACAGCCCGCCGAGGAGTTGGCGGGCAACATCGAGATCGTGCAGATCGGCCAGCACGTACACCTTGCCGGCGCGTCTGAGCGCCGTGGCAAAGGGCTCGTCGCCCATGATGGCATCGACGGCGCCGGAGTCGAGGGCCGCTGTCTGGTCTTCGAGGCTCTAGCCAGCGGGCACGAAATTCACCTCCGTGGGGTCCACGCCGGCGCGCCGTAACAGGTATTCGGCCACCTGCTGCGAGGTGGACTTGCTTACGGTGCTGGAGGTGTTGACCCCAATGACCCGAGCGCGCAGGTCGGCAATGGATTTGACGCGGTCTTTGAGGTCGGCGCGTACCATCAGGGTGAAAGTGGGCACGCGGTTGACCGTGGCGATCGACACCACCGGCTCGCCCTTGAGTCTCAGGGCTGCCAGGGCAGGCGCGCCAGCGACGGCGAAATCGGCGTTTTTCGCCAACATGTCCTTGTAGGCGAGGGGACCGCCGGGAAAATAGCGCACCGTCAGGTTGACGCCCTCGGCCCGGTCGGCGCCGATCTTTTTGATCAACTCCACCGGCAGGTGGGAAAGGTTGCCGGGGCCGGCCGTGGCCAGGACGACCGGCAGCATCGCCTCGGCAAGGGCCGGTGACGCCAGCGCCAGCCAGAGCAGACACAGGATGACGGGCAATGGCACCTCCAAATGCTCGTGGCCTGGGCCATGCGGGGCACGGACCACAATGCGATTTCAGCACATTATCGGAGCAGCCGCTTGCTTCTTGAGCCCGAGCCTGCGCATGGACAGACCGCGGCCACCTCGGATGGCGCGAAACCATACGGAGAAAGTATCCCCTTCGCCTTGGGCGGGGGAATGTGCGCTGGCCGCTCTAAAGGTCCCCGTGTGTCGATCCGCAACGGCTGAACGTCTTGGTCGGGGCGCAGTCGATCGCGACCCCACCAGGGGTGGTTCGACGTGTCGCGGCTTA
>CALHRD010000039.1 GCA_938038385.1 uncultured Burkholderiales bacterium | reverse complement strand
GCGCGCCCTGGCGGTCGGAGCGCGGCCATTTCGTGCGCTTGCTCGTCGGCCATAGGCACGGCTATGGCCTCCTCCCAACCGCCCGAACTGCCTCGCGCTCCACCTCGCCATCATCGCGCGTCCTAATGGACAATCTGGGTTGAACCCTCGATCCGGAAGCCAGCCCCCGCCAGCGCGGACGGCCAGTCACCGCTCTGGTGACTGGGGCATTCCGGCGAGTCGGCATCGCACCATCGGGTGCGAGCTCGTCCTGCCCTTGGGTCCGGCGATCATGTATAATTACAAGCTTTTC
Organism: uncultured Burkholderiales bacterium; assembly: GCA_938038385.1. Lineage (GTDB taxonomy): Bacteria > Pseudomonadota > Gammaproteobacteria > Burkholderiales > Thiobacillaceae > JANWZL01. The sequence continues at coordinate 16,725 of CALHRD010000039.1, read as the reverse complement.
TCCGGCATGGCCGGATAGGGGCGCAGAGGTCTCGCGAAACTCCGCCCGAGACCCTGCGGGTTGTGCTGCCGGAATCGTCCTCTCCAGCCTGGCGGAGCGGATGATCCAATCTCGATTGGGGGGGCGCCGTGGAAGGCCTACACCTGACCGCTGATCTTTATCAGTGCAACTGCAGCCGCGAGCTGCTCATCGACGCCGATCGTCTTGCCGAGCTCTGCCGCCGGCTGACCCTGGGTGTGGGGCTCACCCTGGTGGACGAGAAGTGGTATACCTTTCCCGACCACGAGGGCCAGCCCGGCGGGGTGACCGGCATGCTGCTGCTGGCCGAATCCCACCTGGCCGTGCACACCTGGCCCGAGCGCGCCGGCGTCACCCTCGACGTCTATGTCTGCAACTACTCCGCCGACAACTCGGACAAGGCCGAGCGTCTGATGGCGGAGCTGCTGGCCGCCTTCCGGCCCGGGAACACGCTCAACCACCGTCTGCAGCGAGGCAGAGTCGATCCCGAGGCGGCGTCCGAACTGTTGCTGGAGGCGCTCAACGAGCACAGTGTCTACGGGTATCGCGCCAGCCGGCGGCTGCAGATACGGCGCACCGCGCATCAGTTGCTGGAGGTACACGACACCCCCCAGTTCGGACGCCTGCTGCGTCTGGACGGGCACTTCATGACATCGGAGCGGGAGGAGTTCTTCTACCACGAGTGTTTGGTGCATCCCGCTGCCATCGCGCATCCAGAGCCGCGCCGTGCACTGATTGTCGGCGGTGGCGACGGCGGGGCGGCCGAGGAGCTGCTCAAGCACCCCTCCATGCAGCGTGTTGTGTTGGTGGAGCTGGACGCCGGGGTGGTGGAGGTATCCAGGCAGTATCTCGACGCGGTGCATCGCGGGGTGTTCGACGATCCCAGGCTTGAACTGCGCATCGGCGACGGCTTCGAATACATGCGCCAAACCGACGAGCGCTTCGACCTGGTGCTGCTCGACCTCACCGATCCGGAGACCCCGGCCGGCCGGCTCTACACGCTGGATGCCTTCGCCGCGGTCAAGCGCGTCCTGAACCCCGGCGGCGCCGTTGCGCTGCACATCGGGACACCGGTGTTCGAACCGCAGCAGGTACGGCGGATCACGGCCGACCTGCGTGCGTGTTTTGCCAGGGTGAATTGCTACGGTCTTTACATCCCGCTCTACGGTGCCTACTGGGGATTGGCGGTGGCCTCCGACGGCCTCGACCCGACCGCGGTCAGCCGGCCCGTGGTGGCTGACCGTCTGTCGGAACGAGGCATCGCCGACCTGCGCTATTACAACCCCGATGTGCACGGGGCCCTGTTCGCCCTGCCGAACTTCTATCGGGCATTGCTGCGGGATTGAAGAAGAAGCCTGGCGCCCCCGACACGAATCGAACGTGTGACCCTCCCCTTAGGAGGGGGATGCTCTATCCACTGAGCTACGGGGGCGGAGTCGCCATTTTACCCGCACTTGGTACCTGGGAGACTGTCTGCACTCGCCGTGGCCATCGATGCCGGGGCATTGCGGCAGCGGGCCTTGAACTGGGACAAAGCCGTGCCAATATCAGAAATGGGGAGACCCGTAACCACATGATGAAAGGTGCGGCCATGAGCCATTTGAAGCACGAGGATCTGACCAACATCCGCAATGCCCTGCAGACACGCCGCGAGGCCTTGCTCAAGCAGGTGGCCGCAGCCCTGGAGGAAAGCGGTCAGACCCAGTTCACCGAAGTCCTGGGCCGTGCCTCCGGTGACAGCTCCGACGAAGCCCTGGCCGTGACCCTGGGCGACCTCTCGGCCGCACGGCTGGATCACGAGATCCGTCAGCTACGTGAGCTGGATGCGGCAATGCGGCGTATGGAGAGCGAGGACTTCGGGCTCTGCCAGGACTGCGGCGCCCCCATCCCCGTGGCGCGCCTGGTTGCCAATCCGGCCGCAGTGCGCTGCATCGCCTGCCAGGAGATTTACGAGAAGACACACGCCGGGCAGGAGCACGGCTCGATCTGACCCTTCATCCCAAGCCACGGGCGGCGTGAAGGCCGCCCATTTGTCTTGTACGGGCGCATAGCTCACCCTCTGCAGATGCCCCTGGTCATCCTCGACAAGCTGGAACTCGCCTACGGCCACTGGCCCCTGCTCGACCAGGCCTCGCTGGTCATCGACAGGGGCGAGCGCATCGGTCTGATCGGTCGCAACGGCGCCGGCAAGTCCAGCCTGCTCCGGATCGTCGCCGGGCTCGACCAGCCCGATGCCGGCGAGGTGTGGCGATCGCCTGGGCTCAGGATCGGCCATGTGCCCCAGGAACCCGTCTTCACGCCGGGGCACACGGTGTTCGAAGCGGTGGCCGAGGGCGTCGGCGAGGTGCGGCAACTCCTCACCGCCTACCACGAGGCGGCCCACCGGGTTGCCCTGGCGTCGGACGTGGCCGGGCTGGCCGAGCTGGACCGCCTGTCCCACGCGCTGGAGGCGCACGACGCCTGGCGCCTCAACGCCCGGCTGGAGGAGGTGATCTCCCGCCTTGATCTGCCGGCGGACACCCCGGTGGAGAGCCTTTCCGGCGGGCTGAAGAAGCGTGTCGCGCTGGCCCGGGCGCTGGCCGCGGAGCCGGAGCTGCTGCTGTTGGACGAGCCGACCAACCACCTGGACTTCGCCGCCATCGAATGGCTGGAGGGGCTGCTGCAGGGATTCTCCGGCGCGATCCTGTTCATCACCCACGACCGGCGCTTCCTGGACAACGTGGCCAACCGCGTCGTCGAGCTGGACCGCGGCCTGCTCGCCGAATACCAGGGCAACTTCAGCGCCTACCAGGCGAGGAAGGCCGAGCGTCTGGAGGTGGAGGCGGCCCAGAACCGTAAATTCGACAAGTTCTGGCGCCAGGAGGAGGTCTGGATCCGCAAGGGCATCGAGGCGCGCCGTACCCGCAACGAGGGCCGCGTGCGCCGTCTGGAGCAGCTGCGCCGCGAGCGCGCCGCGCGCCGCAGCCGCATCGGCCAGGTAGGCTTCCGGCTCGACGCCGGCGAGCGTTCCGGCAAGCTGGTGGCCAAGCTGGAGCACGTCGATTTCGGCTACGACGGCCGCCCGATCCTGCGCGACTTCTCCACCACCGTGCTGCGCGGCGACAAGCTGGGCCTTCTGGGCCCCAACGGCGCCGGCAAGACCACCCTGATCCGGCTCATCCTCGGCGAGCTCGAGCCCAAGGCCGGACGCATCCGGCGCGGCACCAACCTGCAGGTCGCCTACTTCGACCAGTTCCGCAACCTGCTGGACGATGCGGCCACCCTCATCGACACCATCTCGCCCGGCTCCGACTACGTGGAGATCGCCGGGCAGAGGAAGCACGTCATCGGCTATCTGGAGGAGTTCCTGTTCCCGCCCGAGCGCGCGCGCGCCAAGGTGGCCGCCCTGTCCGGCGGTGAGCGCAACCGGCTGCTGCTGGCGCGCCTGTTCGCGCGGCCGGCCAACCTGCTGGTGCTGGACGAGCCGACCAACGACCTGGACATCGACACCCTGGAACTGCTCGAAGCTCTGCTGCAGGACTACGCCGGCACGGTGATCATCGTCTCGCACGACCGCGCCTTTCTGGACAACGTGGTGACCCAGTCCATCGCCTTCGAAGGGGAGGGCAGGCTGGTGGAGATCGCCGGCGGCTACGCCGACTGGCAGGCCTGGCGCGTCCGTCAGGCCGTGGCCGCCGAGCCGGCACAGCGCAAGGCGGAGAGACCCAGACCGGCAGCGGTGTCTGCGCCCAGGTCGGCCAGGACAGGGCTCAGCTACAAGGAAGCCAGAGAGCTCGAGGCCATACCGGCGCACATCGCCGAGCTGGAGGCCGAGCAGGCCCGGGTGGCCGCGCGGCTGGCCGACCCTGCCCTCTACCAGGAGGCGCCCGCCGAGGTGGCCGGCCTCGATGCCCGCGCGGCGGCCATCGAGGAGGAATTGCTGGCGCTGCTGGCCCGCTGGGAGGCGCTGGAGGCCAAGGCCAAGGGCTGAGGCGCGGCGGGGCAGCGTCTACACTGAAAGCGTTCACTGCTGCGCGAGAGGACGTCCATGCGCGCCTGCCTGCAAGCCTTCCTTACGCCGCTGTTCGCGGCCGCCCTCCTGCTTTTCGCAGACACTCCGGCCGCCGCCCAGGATGCCAATGCCGATGCTCGCCGCCGCATGGTGCGCGAGATCGCCGAGATGGCAGCGGAGACCGCGGTGGAGACCGGGCGGCCTCGCCTGGATGCGCGGGTCATGGCCGCCATGGGGCAGGTGCCGCGGCACCGCTTCGTGCAGCCGGGGGACGTCGGTCAGGCCTATGCCAACCGGCCGCTGCCCATCGGCCACGGACAGACCATCTCCCAGCCCTACATCGTCGCCCTGATGACCGACCTGCTCGCCCTCAAGCCCGGCGACAAGGTCCTGGAGATCGGCACCGGTTCGGGCTACCAGGCTGCGATACTGGCCTATCTGGGGGCGCAGACCCACTCGATCGAGATCATCCCGGCCCTGGCCGAGCAGGGGCGCAAAAACCTCGCCGATGCAGGTTATCGGCAGGTGCGGCTGCGCACGGCGGACGGTTATTACGGCTGGCCCGAGGCGGCGCCCTTCGACGCCATCATCGTCACCGCCGCGGCGAGCCACGTGCCGCCCCCGCTGGTGCAGCAGCTCAAGCCCGGCGGTCGCATGGTGATCCCGGTCGGCACCGCCTTCCTCACCCAGCATCTCCTGCTGGTGCAGAAGCAGGCCGACGGCGGCGTCATCACCCGCCAGATCCTGCCGGTGCGCTTCGTGCCGCTCACGGGTGGGCCGAAGGGTGGGTGAGGGGTGAGGCATGAGGGGGGAGGCCGGGTGGTTACGGGATACACGCCCGCCCTACCTGGCGGTGGGGCTGCTCTCGGGTGCGGCCCTGGCCTACGAGGTGCTGCTCACGCGCCTGTTCGCCATCATCCAGTGGCACCACTTTGCCTACATGATGATCAGCGTGGCCATGCTGGGCTGGGGGGCGGCGGGGACCCTGGTGGCCAGCCTGCGCGCACCGCTGCAGCGGCATTTCCGTTTGGCCTTCACGGCGTCGGCCACCCTGTTTGGGCTGAGCGCGGTGGCCTGCTTCCTCCTGACCCAGGCGATCGCCTTCAACCCCCTGGCGGCGGTCTGGGACCCGCGCCAGTTCCTGCGCCTGGGGCTAGTCTACCTGTGCCTGCTCATTCCCTTCATGACTGCCGCCGTGGCGCTGTGCCTGGCCTTCAGCCGCTTCGGCGGGGACGCCCCCCGGCTTTATGGTGCCGACATCCTGGGGGCGGGAGTGGGGGCCCTGGGAGTGATCGCACTGCTCATGGCCTTACCGCCCATGCACGCCCTGCTCGCGGTCGCCGCTGTGGGGCTCGCGGCCGCGGCCACTGCCTATGGCCTGCGACAGCGCCCGGCCTGGGGCCTGCTGGCCGCGGCGGCGGTTCTTGCCCTCGCGCCCGCTGATTGGGTACAGCTCAGACCACTGGCATACAAGGACCTGACGCAGACGCTGAGGATCATGGGCACCCGGGTGGCGGCCGAACGCTCCGGACCGCTTGGGTCGATCACCGTGGTCGAAAGCCCAGGGGTGCCCTTTCGCCATGCGCCGGGGCTGAGCCTCGCCGCGGCACGCGAGCCGCCCGTGCAGCTCGGGCTCTACATCGACGGTGACGGCCCCATGCCAGTGGTGCGCTATACCGGCGATCCCGAGCCATTGGCCTATCTGGATGGACTTACCTGGGCGCTGCCCTATCACCTGCTCGATCGGCCCCGTGTCCTGGTCCTGGGGGCGGGCGGTGGCGAGGCCGTGCTGCAGGCGCTGTACCATCGAGCCCGGTCGGTGGACGCCGTCGAGGTCAACCCGCAGCTCGTCAACCTGGTCGAGGGGCCGCTCGCCGACTTCTCCGGCCGACCCTACAGCCGGCCGGGCGTGCGCGTACACATCGCCGAGGCCCGCGCCTTCGTGGCCGGCAGCCGTGGGCGCTACGACCTCATCCAGCTCGCCCTGGTGGACGCCTTCGGTGCCTCGGCGGCGGGACTCACCGCCCTGGCAGAGAGCTATCTCTACACCGTCGAGGCCTTGGGGGTGTATCTGGATAGGCTCGCACCCGGCGGGATACTAGCCATCACCCGCTGGATCGACCTGCCGCCGCGCGACCTGGTCAAACTCGCCGCCACCGCCATCGCCGCCCTGGAGGGGCGCGGGGTTGCCGATCCGGGCGCCCACTTGGCGCTCATCCGTAGCTGGAAGACGGGCACCCTGCTGGTGAGCAATGCCCCCCTCACGCCTGCGCAGATCGAGCGTCTGCGCGCCTTCTGCCGTGAGCGGGCCTTCGACGTGGCCTGGTATCCGGGCATGCCTGCGGAGGAGGCGAACCGCTACAACCAGCTCGCGCAGCCTTACTTTTACGAGGCCCTGCGGGCCCTGTTGGGGCCGCAGCGGCAGGACTTCGTTGCGCGCTACAAATACCGCATCACCCCTGCCACCGACGACCGGCCCTTTCATTTCCATTTCTTCCGCTGGCAGAGCCTGCCGGAGTGGCTGCGGTTGCGCGAACGGGGCGGTGTGTCGCTCATGGAATGGGGCTATCCGGTGCTGGTGGCCACCCTGATCCAGGCCGCCGTGATCGGCGTCGCCCTGATCCTCTTGCCCCTGGTCCTGGCCGGTAAGCGACTGCCGAGGCGGGGACGCGGCACGGTGCTCGGCTACTTCGCCCTGCTGGGGCTCGCCTTCATGTTCGTGGAGATCGCCTTCATCCAGCGCTTCATGCTGTTCCTGGGCCATCCGCTCTATGCCGTGGCGGCGGTGCTGGCCGGCTTCCTCATCTTCGCCGGCCTGGGCAGTCGTCTGGCCGGCCGCTTGGCTTGGGACGCACGGCGCATCGTCACGGCGGCGGCGCTGACGATCGCCGGCGTCGCGCTGGCATACCTGATGCTGCTGCCCCAAGTCTTCCATGCTTTGGCCGGCCTACCAGACGCCGGCCGCGTCGCCGTGAGCCTGCTGCTCATCGCCCCGCTCGCCCTGGCCATGGGCATGCCGTTTCCACTGGGGCTCAAACGGCTTGCGGACGAGGCCCCGGCCTTCATCCCTTGGGCCTGGGGCATCAACGCCTGCGCCTCCGTGGTGGCCGCGGTGCTCGCCACCTTGCTGGCCATGCATCTGGGTTTCACCGCCGTGGTGGTGCTGGCGGGGTTGGGTTACCTGCTGGCGGCGGCACTCTTCCGCTTACGGCGCTGACGGTTAACATTGTGCATAGAGCGCATCATGCCCATCCACAACGCCGACATCGCCGCCATCTTCGAGGAGATCGCCGACCTCATCGAGATCCAGGGGGCGAACCCGTTTCGCGTCCGCGCCTATCGCAACGCCGCGCGCACGGTGGGGGAGTTCGGCCGCGACCTGGCCGCCTTGATCGCACGCGGGCAGGAACTGCCCAAGATTCCCGGCATCGGCGAGGATCTCACGCGCAAGATCCACGAGATCGCCACGACCGGTAGATCCAGCTTCCTGGAGCGGCTGCACAAGGAGCTGCCGGAGACCATCACCGAGCTGTTGCACATCCAGGGGCTGGGGCCCAAGAAGGTCAAGGCCCTGTATGACCAACTCAGGGTGGACAGCCTGGAGGACCTGCGCGCCGCTGCCCAGTCCGGCCGCATCCGCGAATTGCCGGGCTTCGGCGAGAAGACCGAGCAGCACATCCTGGAGGCCCTGGCGGTACGCGCCGACGGGACGCGGCGCTTCAAGCGGCCGGTGGCGGCGCAGTATGCCGAGAGCCTGGCTGCCGCCCTGCGTCGCGTGCCGGGCGTCGCGCGGGTGGAGATCGCCGGCAGCTACCGTAGATGCCGCGAGACGGTGGGCGACATCGACCTGCTCGTCACTACGCCTGACAGCGCGCCGGTGATGGCGCGTTTCACCGGTTACGACGAGGTGGCCGAGGTGTTGAGCCAGGGCGAGACACGCGCCTCCGTCGTCCTGAAGTGCGGCCTGCAGGTGGACCTGCGCGTGGTGCCGGAGGCGAGCTACGGCGCGGCACTGGCCTATTTCACCGGCTCCAGGGCGCACAACATCGTGCTCAGAAAGCGGGCCCAGGCGCGGGGGCTCAAGCTCAACGAATACGGGGTATTCCGCGGCGAGCGGGTAATCGCCGGTGACACTGAGGAATCGGTCTACAACGCCCTGGGCCTGCCCTGGATCCCGCCGGAGCTGAGGGAGGACCGGGGCGAGGTGGAATGGGCCGAAGGCAGCGCCCTGCCTGAACTCGTCACCCGCGCCGACTTGAAGGGCGATCTACACTGCCACTCCAAGGCGACCGATGGGGCGAACACGTTGCGCGAGATGGCCGAGGCGGCACGGGCGCGCGGGCTCGAATACCTGGCCATCACCGAGCACTCGCAGCGGCTCAGGATGGTGCACGGCCTGGACAGCGCGCGCCTGCTCAAGCAGATGGACGAGATCGACAGGTTGAACGCCGAGCTCACCGGCATCGTGCTGCTCAAGGGCATCGAGGTGGACATCCTGGAGGACGGGCGGCTCGACCTGACGGATGACGTGCTGGGCCGGCTCGATCTGGTGATCGGTGCCGTGCACAGCCAGTTCGACCTGCCCGCCGCCAAGCAGACTGCGCGCCTGCTCAGGGCCATGGACCATCCGCACTTCACGCTGCTGGCCCACCCCACGACGCGCGAGCTGGACCGCCGCCCGCCGATGGAGGCGGACTGGCTGCGCGTCATCCGCCATGCGCGCGAGCGGGGCTGCTTCCTGGAGCTCGACAGCCAGCCCGACCGCCTGGACCTGCTCGACACCTGGTGTCGGGTGGCCAAGGAGGAGGGCGTGCTGGTGGCCATCGACTCGGACGCCCACTCGGTGCACGACTTCGACGACCTCATATGGGGGATCGGCCAGGCGCGGCGGGGCTGGCTCACGGCGGCGGACGTGCTCAACACCCGGCCGCTCGGGACACTGCGCCCCCTGCTCGCGCGGACCATGGGGGTGGGCTGATCGGTCGCGCTGCACGCGCGCGGGGGGATCGGGCGCTACAGCGCCGCCTCGATGCGTTCACACAGGGTCTTGAGCACCTTGATGCGGGCGTGGTTCTTGTCCTCGGCTTCCACCAGGGTCCAGGGCGCGATCTCGGTCGAGGTGCGGTCCACCATGTCGCACACCGCCTGTTCGTAGTCCTCCCATTTCTCGCGGTTGCGCCAGTCCTCGGCGGTGATCTTGTAGTGTTTGAAGCCGGTCTGCTCGCGCGCCTGGAAGCGCCGCAGTTGTTCGTCCTTGCTGATGGCGAGCCAGAATTTCACCAGCACGATCCTGTGTTCGACCAGTTGCGCCTCGAAGTCGTTGATCTCGTTGTAGGCGCGCATCCAGTCGTACTCGCTGCAAAAGCCCTCGATGCGCTCGACCAGCACCCGCCCGTACCAGGAGCGGTCGAAGATGGCCAGCCGGCCGCGGCGCGGGATGTGCCGCCAGAAGCGCCACAGGTAGGGGTGGGCGCGCTCCTCGTCGGTGGGGGCGGCGGTGGGGATGATCTGGTACATGCGCGCATCCAGGGCGCTGATGATGCGACGGATGGCGCCGCCCTTGCCGGCGGCATCGAAGCCCTCGAACACCGCCACCACGGAGAGGTTGCGGAATTCCGGCTCGCGCGTGAGCAGGGCGAGCCGGCCCTGGTAGGCCTCAAGTTTCTTCTCATACTCCTTCTTGGGCAGGGCGAGCGTGAGGTCCAGGGCGCGCAGCAGGTTCTGCTGATCCACCCGCGGCAGGCTGGGCATGTTGGCCAGGGGGCGAACCGGTGGCTGGGTGAGCTCCAGCCGCTTGCGCAGCGCCTCGAGCACGATCTTGCCCAGGGTCAGGCCGCGGTAGCGCTCGTCGGTGCCCTCGATGATGTACCAGGGGGCATGCGCGGTGCTGGTCATGCGCAGCGCCTGCGAGGCGGTCTTGTAGAAACGGTCGTAGAGCTTGACGTGCTGCCAGTCGCGCTCGGTCACGCGCCAGCGGGTGAGCGGGTCCTTCTCCAGGCTCTTCAGGCGCTTTTCCTGGTTCTTTTTCGAGAGATGAAACCAGAATTTGAGGATCAGTGCCCCCTCGTCGGCGAGCATCTCCTCGAAGCGGATGTTGCGCTCCATCGCCTCCTCCAGGTCGGCGATCTTGGTTTTGCCGTAGACCCGGTCGATGAGGGCCTGGCTGTACCAGGAGCCCTGGAAGATGGCCATGCGTCCCTTCGGCGGCAGGTTGCGCCAGAAACGCCACATGGGGGGACGGTCGCGTTCCTCGTCGGAGGGCTCGCCCATGCCGTGGGTGTCGATGTGGCGGGCATCGAGCCATTCATTGAGCAGGCGCACCGACTCGCGCCGTCCGCCGCCGTTGACGCCGCTGACGATGATGACCACCTGGAAGCCGCGTTTCTCCACCAGCTCGTACTGGGCGTCCAACAGGGCCTCGCGCAGGGCGGGCAGTTCTGCCTCATAGGTCTTCTTGTCGATTTTGTGGCCCAATTCCGCCGATTCGAACATGTCCTACCCCCTCAGAACACACCCAGGGCGTGCAGGAATACCGCCAGCACCCCGAGCGGCACGATGTAGCGCAGCAGCCAGACCCAGCCCCAGTAGAGGCGCGCGAAGCGGCTGCCGGCCATGAAGGCCTGCTCGCGTGCCTGCCCCCCCATGCGCCAGGCGACGAATACGGCGATGCCCAAGCCGCCCAGGGGCAACATCCAGTTGCTGGCCAGGTAGTCGGCGAGGTCGAACCAGTTCTTGCCGTGGCCGGCGCCGAAAAGGACCGCGGTAGCGGCTGCGAAATCGCCTCCGAACAGGCGTGTGCCGCCGGACAGCGCGGCGGGGATGCCGAGGACGAAGATCACGGCGCCGATGCCGATGGCCGCACGCCGGCGCGACCAGCCGCGCCAGTCGAGGAAGTGGCTCACCGCCACCTCCAGCAGCGAGATGGCGCTGGTGAGCGCCGCCACGGCGAGCAGGACGAAGAACACCGCCGCCCACAGGGCGCCGCCCGGCAGTTGCCCGAAGGCGATGGGCAGGCTGACGAACACCAGGCCCGGGCCGGCCCCCGGCGCCAGGCCGGCAACGAAGATGATGGGGAAGATCATCATGCAGGCCATGAGCGAGATCAGGGTGTCCAGCCCGCCGACGGCGAGCGAGGTGGCCACCACGTCGTCACGGGTGCGCAGATAGCTGCCGTAGGTGAGCATGGCGCCCATGCCCAGGCTGAGGGTGAAGAAACTGTGTCCCAGTGCCTCGAGCACCCCGGCCGGGGTGAGCCGGTCGCCATGGGCGCCGAAGACGAATTCCAGAGCCGGCCAGAAGCCGTCCGTGCCCGCCGCGCGCAGCACCAGGGCCAGGATCATGAGGAACAGCAGCGGCATGAGGATGCGGCTCCAGCGCTCTACCCCGCTGTGTACGCCGGCGGCGACGATGGTCACCGTCAGCAGCATGAACAGCCCATGCCAGAACAGGTTGATGCCGGGGTCCTGGTAGACCTGGCCGAACAGGGCCTCGACCTCGGCCGGATGCAGGCCGGCGAAGCCCTGGGAGAGCGCCAGCCAGCTGTAGTGCAGGGTCCAGCCGGCCACCACGCTGTAATAGGACAGGATGACGAAGGCCGCCGTCACACCAAGCCAGCCCACCCCCTGCCAGGGGCTGCGTGCACCGGCCAACTTACGGAAGGCCATCACCGGCGAGCGCTGGGCGGATCGGCCGATGAGGATCTCCGCCACCATGATGGGCAGGGCCACGGCCAGCACGCAGATGAGGTAGATCAGCACGAACCAGCCGCCGCCGTTCACCCCGGTGATGTAGGGGAATTTCCAGATGTTGCCCAGGCCCACCGCCGAGCCGGTGGCGGCGAGGATGAAGGCGAGGCGGCCGGACCAGTGCTCGCGTCGGCCGTGGGCCGGTGCGGTGGTTGAGGCGACGCGGGCGGTACGGGTCATGCTGCGGTCGAGGACGCGCGGTCGTAGGTCGTTTCAGGCAGTGATACACCGACTTGCGCGCGCGGGCAAGGCGTCGCGCAGCGGCTCAGTGCAGGCTGGCCAGCCAGGTCGTGAGCTCGGCCATGGGAAGCGGCCGGCTGAGGTGAAAACCCTGGACCTGGTCACAGCCCATCTCGCGCAGGATGTCCTCGGTCTGGCCGTCCTCCACCCCTTCGGCCAGCACCTCGAGGCCCAGGTTGTGGGCCATGGCTACGGTGGAGCGCACGATGATGCTGTCGTGTTCGTTGACCGGCATGTCGCGCACGAACATGCGGTCGATCTTGAGGGCGTGGATGGGCAGGCGATGCAGATAACCCAGGGAGGAATAGCCCGTGCCGTAGTCGTCGATGGACAGCTTCACGCCCAGCGCTGCGATGCTCCTCAGCAGGGCAACGGCCCGTTCCGGGTCGTGCATCAGGGCGGTCTCGGTGATCTCCAGTTCCAGCCGCTCGGGCCGGACCGCGTGTTTGCGCAGCAGGTCCTGCAGCACGCCGAGGAAGCGTGCGTCCACCAGCGAGTGGACCGATACGTTCACCGCCACGCCATAGTCGCGGCCGGCATCCTGCCATTGCCTGAGATCGGCGAGGGCGAGGTCCAGCACCCGTTCGGTCAGGGCATGAATGGCCTCGCCCCTCTCCGCCAGATGCAGGAAGTGCTCCGGATGCAGGAGTCCCAGGCGCGGGTGCAGCCAGCGTACCAGGGCCTCGAAGCCGGTAATGCGGCCCTGCTTCAGGTCGTACTTGGGCTGGTAGTGCAGCAGCAGCTGACCCGCGCGGATGGCACGCTCGAGGTCGGCCATCATCTCCAGCCGCTCGGGGCTGTGGCGGTCCAGTGCGGCTTCGTAACGGGCCACGCCCCGACCCGTGCGCTTGGCCGCGTACATGGCCACGTCGGCCGAGCGCATCAGGGCGTGACTGTCCTCGCCGTCCAGGGGATAGAGGGCGATGCCGACGCTGGCATCCACCTTGAGCTGCATGTCGTTGATCATGAACGGTGCACGCAGGGTCTTGATCAGGGCGCGGGCGTAGTCCTCCTCCGCTGCGACCGTGGCAAGTGACTCTGGCAGCAGGACTGCGAACTCGTCGCCGCCCAGGCGACAGAGCAGCCCCGAGCGCTCTGCCAACAGGGGTTGCAGGCGGGGCCCCACCTGCCGCAGCAACTGATCGCCCACGTAATGGCCGAGGGTGTCGTTGATCTCCTTGAAGCGGTCCAGGTCCAGCATCAGCAGGGTCATCCGCCGCGGCCTGCCGGCTTCGGCCGCCAGACTGCGCTCGAACTCCCGGTGCAGGATCACCCGGTTGGGCAGGCCGGTGAGGGTGTCGTGGTGGGCGAGACGTTCCAGCCGGTCGACATGGCGCGCGTTGGCCAGGGCCAGGGACAGGGTCTTGCCCAGGGTCTCCAGGGTCTCCAGTTCGAGCTCGCCGAATTCCCGGCGATGCTGGAATACCAGGTGCATCACCCCGAGTGGCCGGCTGTCGTAGATCAGCGGGATGATGACCGCGGCATGCATGTGGTGGTCGGCGAGGCGCTGCCGGATCTCGGAGCTGGTGCGCTCGTCCAGGGTGAGATCCGAGGCATGCATGAGCCGCTGTTCGGTCAGGGCCATGCCGGCGAGCGTGCCTGCCAGCGGGAGCACGTGAAAGGTCTCGCGCAGGGCCTCGTTGAAACCGTGGCTGTGGGTCAGCAGCAGTCGATCGCCATCGTCGGACAACTGGTAGATGGCGATGTGATGGGTGTTCTCCAGCCGCATGAAGGCCTGGATGGCCTGCTCGCAGATGGCGTCCACCTCCAGATGCTCATGCAGTCTGCGCGACAGCTCGTTGAGCAATTGCAGACTCTCGTTGTGTCGCATGACTTCCTGACGGGACTTGGTCAGGGCGGCCTCCGCCGCCACGCGGCTGCTCAGGTCTAACGCCGTGCCGACGAGGGTGGGTCTGCCCTCGTGCATGACGCGGCCGCCGGTGGCCAGAACCGGGATGAGGCTGCCGTCACGCGCCATGATACGAACCTCGGCGCTATCCATGTCGCCGTTGGCGAGCACCTTTTGGATCTTCTCCAGGACGCAGGCCACGTCGTCCGGATGCACGACGTCCAGGGCGTGCATCTGCCGGATTTCGTCGTCGGACAACCCCAGCCTGTGGGCATAGTGACGGTTCCAGGCCAGCATGTGCCCATCGGCGTCGAACTGGAAGTACAGTCCGGGCATGGCGTCGATGGTGGCCTGCAGCAACGCCTTCTGGCCCGCCAGCGCCCGCTCGGTGTCCGGCGCTGCGGAGCACTCCGACGCGATGGCCATGTAGCCGGTGATCACGCCGGCGCCGTCACGCACCGGCGTCACCGACAGGCACACAGACAGCCGGCTGCCGTCCTTGCGTACCCAGGTCCATTCCCGTGTCTCGGGACGCCCCTGGCGGGCGTGGGCGACGAGGACGTCGAAGCCCGGGTTGACGGTCACACCCGACTCGCGGGTCAGGTCTACCGCTCTCTGGATCAGCTCCTCGGGGTCGTGCAGGATGGCGGGTGTGGTCTTGCCGAGGACCTCCTCGGGCCGGTAACCCAGCATGCGCTGGGCCGCGCGATTGAAGCTGACGATGGTGCCCGCGCTGTCGGTGGCGACGATGCCATGACTGGCGCTGTCCAGCAGGGACCGTTGCCAGGCCGTCTCGCTCGCCAGACGTGCCGTCGCCAGGCTGCTCCGTCTGGCCGCCTGGCGGTAGTGCCAGATCAGACCGCCGAGGATGGCGAGCACGAGGACGATGGGCAACCAGGATGGCGCCGCCGATGCAACCTGCGCCTGTGCCGCCAGCGGTGCGATAGCGACGATGATGGCGATTGACGCCGTGGCCGATGGCAGGAGGCGATGCAGTCTGAATACCGATCCTCGCCGACGAACTGCCGGCACGCTGACGGCTACGGATTCCTGCTTCTCGTGCAAGGGCTTGGGGCCTCCGCTCGCGGCTGCGTTAGCACCGGCGCATGCGATGCAGTGAAACCGGGCTGCACGATGCCGGCGACGATATGGAATCATTATCGTCAATCCGGCTGAAAACTTAAGGGTTATCACCGGCAAGGGGCCGGGAAAGGGGACACAGGATGACCGTCTACGTAGTGGAGGCCGATGCCGCCGTGCGCGGCTGGCTGGTGCAAATGCTGGAATCCACCGGGCTGCCTGCCATCGCCATGGCCAGTGCGACCGAATTGCTCGCCTGTCTGCCGGCGGTCGATCCGGCCTGTCTGGTCGCCGACATGCTGCTGCCGGACATGACCGGCCTCGATCTGCAGGCGCAACTCAGGGACATGGGGGTCATCCTCCCCATCGTCTTCATCTCCGCCCACGCCGACGTGCCCACCGCCGTCAAGGCGATGAAGGCGGGCGCGGTGGACTTCCTGGAAAAGCCCCTGCGCGCCCAGGAGGTGCTGGCCGCGGTGCACTCAGCCCTCTCGCGACCGGAAGGGCGCCGCGTGGCGCAGGGGGCCTCGGCCGAGATCCAGGGCCTGATGGCCCGCCTGTCCCCGCGCGAGCGCGAGGTCCTGGGCCTGATCATGGCCGGGCTTTCGAACAAGGAGATGGCGCGCAAACTGGGCTTGAGCCCCAAGACCATCGAGGCGCATCGCGCCAAACTCTACACCAAGATGCGCGCCGACTCGCTGGCCGACCTGGTACGCAAAGGCATCGAGGGCGGCTACCCGCCTCTAGCCTGAGCACGATGCACCCCCCGAGAGCTGGCACAGTTTCCAACCCCCGAAGCGGGGTTTCTCCGGGCAGCCGGCATGGATCGGGCTGCAGGCCTCAGCCAAGGGCGCCGCCGCTCACCCAGAAGTCCTGGCCCTTGTCGAGGAACTCGTCCACCGGCACATAGTGCGAGCCGTCGCAGGAGAAGGTGAGACCCACGACGCCGTTGAAGATGTTCAGCGTGCCGGTACGCAGGTAGAGCATCTCGTCCATGAAGCGCAAGTCGCGCAGTCCCCTGAGCACGGCTTGGATCTGTTCCGCCTTGACCAGGGCGTCGAGGGGGTAGGGACGCAGGGGATAGGCCAGACAGATGTCCGGGTCGATCAGGGCCTGGATGTCGAGGAGCCGATAGCGGTAGGGGTCGTCCATCACCCACACCACCGCGCGGCTGGAGGAGAAGTGCAGCATCGCGTGGTAGACGCCGCGCTGCGTCATGAGCTCCTCCACCACCGACAGCACGGTGTCGATGTTGCGGTCCATCTCGCTGTCCACCCGGGTCTGGTGGAAAACCGCGCCGCGGATGGCCGGGTCACCCTTGATCTGGCGCCAGTAGCGCGGCTCCTCGTAGAGCTTGCGGGTGATGGGCAGGTCCCTGAGGTCGAAATCGGCGCCGACGAAGCCGAGCACGCGCCAGTCGGTGCCCCGCACCAGCTGGATGGCGGTGAGTGACGGCCGCTGCGCGCGCAGGCTGATGTAAGCCTGGGAGAGCACGAAGCCGTCGGCCGGGACCACCTCGCGCATGTATGGGCGCTGCGAGCGGTCGCGGCCGTAGTCCTCGGGGTGGATGCCGTCCTTGTCGACGTTGCTGCTGACCTGAACGGCATCGGTGTTCAGGGCATAGACGTACTTGCAGCCGGGGATCAGTGCATACGCCTCTTTCAACGCCGCATCCAGGGCGGCGCGGTCGTGCCAGGCGTAGCTCACCAGTTCGGCGGCTTTCTGCAACGGACCGATCAGCATCACGCGCAGCGCCTCGCGCTGCTGGGCGATGGCTTCCTGAAGGGTGCCTTCGGGGGGAT
>CALHRD010000038.1 GCA_938038385.1 uncultured Burkholderiales bacterium | reverse complement strand
GCCGATCAACGCCTCGACGATGGGGATGATGCCCGCCGCGTTGGTGTACATGGGCACGCCGATGGCCACCGCCGCCGGGATCGACCACCAGGGTGCGTCGCGGCCCATGATCGAGGCCATGAAATCCTCCGGCACATAGCCGTGAATGCCGGCACCCAGGGCGATACCGGCGATGATGTAAGGCCAGACCTTGCCGACGATCTCCCGGACATGGTGGAAACCGTACTCGATGCGCTCGCCCCAGGTAAGTCCGCTGTCGCCCACGGGGGCGGGCGCCTGGGTGTTCTGCAGGGCCCGCACCCAGTCCTCCAGATGCCTTTCCATGCCCAGGCGGCCGATCACCAGTCCGGCGAAGATCGCCACCGCCAGGCCCAGCACCAGGTAGAGCCCCGCCACCTGCCAGCCGAACATGCCGAACAGCAGGGCCAGGGCCACCTCGTTGACCATGGGCGCGGATATGAGAAAGGAGAAGGTCACGCCGAGGGGCACGCCGGCCTGCAGGAAGCCGATGAACAGCGGCACCGCCGAGCAGGAGCAGAACGGCGTGACGATGCCCAGCCCCGCCGCCATCGCATTCCCGGTACCGAGACGCCGGCCCGACAGCAGCGCGCGGGTTCGCTCGGGCGAGACGAAGGTATGCACGATGCCCATGACGAACACGATGCCGGTCAGGAGCAGCAGCACCTTGGGCGTGTCGTAGAAAAAGAATTGCAGCGCGCCGCCCAGGTGGCTCGCACGATCCACCGGCAGGGCCGCCACCACGGCCTCGGAAAAAGGGATCAGGGTCTGGTAGAGGGCAAACCAGGCCGCGCCGGCCAGGGGCAGGAATAACAGGGGCTGTTCCAGGGGCCAGCGTTTCAGACGGGTGGCAAGTGTTTGCATGGCGCCTCCATTCGATGGACTCGGATAAGAAGACGAGCGAATCGGCAAAAGGATGCAAAACCTGAGTGATCAGGGCTGCCTTGACCGACGGCAGGCGTGTCTACGGGCTATACATCCTGCGGCCATCCAGGCAATCCCACCATCAGGCCCGCCCATGATCCTCGAATCGGTCCCTGCTGTCCGCCCAGATACTCGCCCCGCCGTGGCTCGCCGCCCATGCCTCGGCCAGGGTATCCAGCATGCGGTTGGCAAACTCCGGCGGGGTGAACACCTCGTCGTTGGAAAGGTTGGCGATGCAGGTGAGCACGTCGGGGTTGCGCCCACGCAGGGTAAAGGAGGCCTACCCGTTCATGGGTGCACCCCCGGCACGAAGCGGAACGGTTCGATGTGCAGCATCCGGAGGCAGGCGGTGTCAATGGTCATGGACGCTTGATGCGTATCTTGTTTTCAGTGAGGACGACAAAGCAGCCAGCCCAATCGGCAATTTCGGATGCAATGGCGTTGATGGCTTCCACCAGCGCATGGGCGCCCGGTTCACGCAAACGCACGAGCAGCAAACCGGGGTGAGTACCGGGTGCGAATTGGCGGGTATCGGAGAAATCCAGGTATTGCGTGATGAGGAAACGGCTTTCCATTCTCGCTGTCCGCAAGATTTCCGCATCCGGTCTGCCGCTCAGGTGTTCATCGGGTACAGTGTCAACATCGTGCCCGTGCCTTTGCAGAACGGGTATCACCCTCGCGGGCAGGTTTTCGTCAAGCTTGATTTTCATCCCAGAACAGGGATCGCCGGCAATGGCAGGTCTTCTTCGGCAGATACTGCTGCAAAGGCGACGACAGCGCGCACCGCATCACGGCTGAGCGTTGGAAAATCCTGTAGAAGTTCTTCCGTACTCATTCCCTCCGCCAGGCTTGCGAGGATGGTGCGCACCGTTATGCGCGTGCCGGTGATGACGGGCTCGCCGCCACAGACCGCAGGATCACGGGTGATATAGGGTTTGAAGTTCATGGCCATGGCTCTTCTCCATATCAAGGCGCTTTGATTATTCCAGTCCCATTGGGCATATCAACTTTGGTTCCTGCCCGTCTAATTCGATGGGATGACGAAACAGTGCCCTCATAGCCCCGCTCAACCCAGAGCAGCCAGTTCGTTCACCGTCATTGGCGGGTGGGTCTTGATGGGTGTGAAGATTTCGTGCTTGGCAAACAGCGAGACTTGCTCGCTGTGTTTGGACATCCCTGTGAGCGTATCAAAGCGGAAATCGCGACGCTGAAATTTGCCACGGCCCAGGTAGCCCCATTCGGCAAAGGTGATGGGCTGATCGTCGGTGGTGCGCATCGTGAGGGCATCGCCATGGACGAGATTTTGCGAAAGCACGCAGGACGCGGCACGGTAGAGATCGTCCGACGCGTCGATCTTGAGGTGGTCGGCGAGGACCTCCAGCATGTTCGCGCGGCACTCGGCGATGTTGTCCGCCAGCAGTTCGATGCCGTAGGTGCACATCAGCGCGAGCAGGGCGTAGTGCCGCCTCTCGAAGTCGGACTTCCCGAACTTGAGTTCGACGGCGGCGAACTTGCGCTGCAGGATGCGCACGAGGAAGTTGCCGCTGCCGCACGCTGGCTCCAAGAAGCGCGAGTCGATGCGCTCGGTCTCGGGTTTGACGAGGTCGAGCATCGCCTCGACCAGCCGCGGTGGCATGAACACCTCTCCGTGCTCGGCGACGCGCCGGCGGGATTTGATCCGCTTCATCGGCAGCCAGTCAGAGCGTTTTCCGACGATCACCATGGCATTGTGCCCGACCGCCGCGCTGGCGCATGGGCCCCGGGCCGCTCAGTAATCGCGGATGGTCATCCCCGCGAGCAGCTCGGCGCGGGCCTCGGGCGTGGGCGCGGCGATGGCGCGGTCCACGGTGGTCCGGTCGAGATGGCCGGCGAAGGCGTGGATGAAGTCGTAATGGCAGGGGCGCAGATACAGCCCCTTGCGGAAACCGATCTTGGTCACGCTGGGCTCGAACAGGTGGGCGGCGTCGAGGAAGGCGAGGTCGTCGTCGATACTCTCGTCGTAG
>CALHRD010000037.1 GCA_938038385.1 uncultured Burkholderiales bacterium | reverse complement strand
GTGAAGACCTCGTCGTTTGCCCGCCACCACGTCAACATCACCATGTGCAAGGCCAAGGCCAACGGCAATTACATGAACTCCATCCTCGCCCACCGCGAGGCCGAGCACGACGGCTACGACGAGGCCCTGCTGCTCGATGTGGATGGCTTCGTCGCCGAAGGGTCGGGTGAGAACGTCTTCATCGTGCGCCGTGGCAGGCTCTATACCCCGGACCTCACCTCCGCCCTGGAGGGCATCACCCGCGACACCATCATCCAGCTTGCGGCGGAGGCGGGCATCGAGGTGATCGAAAAGCGCATCACCCGCGACGAGGTCTACTCCGCGGACGAGGCCTTCTTCACCGGCACGGCGGCCGAGGTCACGCCGATCCGCGAACTGGACAACCGCGCCATCGGTCAGGGCAGCCGCGGACCCATCACGGAGCGGCTGCAAACCATGTATTTCGACTGTGTCCAGGGGCGCGCCGAACGGCACGCCGGCTGGTTGAGCCACGTCTGAGGAGGTGGCCATGGCTGATCTGCAGAATACCCAACGCATCGTCGAGGTCGGCGACGAGGACCTTCCCCTGCATTGCCCCATGCCCGGTCAGAGCCTGTGGAATTCGCACCCGCGCGTCTTTCTGCCCATCGAGGCCAAGGGCGAGATCCTGTGCCCCTATTGCGGCACCCTTTATCGGCTCAAGCCCGGCGCCGGGCGTGGGCACCGTCATTGATGGCATCGTTTCGGGGAGAAAACATGAGTCGCATGCGCTATGTCCTGATCCTGACCGGTCTGCTGGCCGGCATCACCCACGCCCAGGGGCCTGCCCAGCCCGCGGCCGCTCCGCAGATGACCCAGCAGCAGATGCAGGAAGCCATGATGCGGCAGATGCAGATGATGGCGGCCATGTTCGACCTGAAGACCTCGAAATTGGGTTTCGAGGAGACGGTGGCCGCGATTCGCGCTGCGGCCGAGAAGCGGGGCTGGAAGGTGGATCAGGTGCACGACGTGCAGGCTGCGATGAAGGCCGAGGGGGCGAAGGACGCCCCGCGCATGAAGGTGATCGCCGCCTGCCCCAAGGATGCCAACGAGCAGCTGGCCAAGGCGAGCCAGGGCAAGGCACCACCGTTGCCCTGCCGGGTGACGGTGTTCGAGGGCAAGGACGGCAAGGTCCAGGTCATGCGGCTCAACACCGGCATGCTGGCCAGGGGCATGCAGGGCGACACGGCCAAGGTGCTTGCCCAGGTTGCGGGTGAGGAGGAGGCGGTGCTGCAGGGCATCGTGCAGTAAGCCGATGCCCGTCGGGGGCTGACCGTCTAGGCCGTGCGCGAGTAGCGCGGCTGCGACTCACCGGCCTGGCGCAGATAGCCATCGAAGCACATGGCGATGTTGCGCAGGAACAGCCGGCCCAGATCGGTGACCTTCAACCCCTGATCCGAGAGCGTGATGAGCCCGTCGGCGGCAAGCGGCGGCAGTTCCGCCAGGCCGTCGCCGAAGTGGGTACGGAAATCGATGTCCCAGGTGTTGGAGAACTCGGCGTAGTCGAGCTCCAGGTCACACATGATGCGGGTGATGAGGTCGCGCCGGATCTGGTCCTCCCGCGTCAGACGCAGGCCCCGTTCCACCGGCAGGTGTCCGCTGCCGACCCTATCCTGATATCTCTTCAGGTTCTTCTCGTTCTGCATGTAGACGTCGCGCGTCTGGCTGATGCTGGAGGCGCCGAAGGCATAGATGTCGCAGTCCTTGTGCGTGGTGTAACCCTGGAAGTTGCGCCACAGGGTCTTGGCCCGCTGCGCCTGCACCAGTTCGTCTCCCGGCTTGGCGAAATGGTCCATGCCGATGTTGACATAGCCCGCGGCACCCAGCCGGTCATGGATGAGTTGCTGCAGGTCGAGCCGGGTGGCGAAATCGGGCAGGTCCTCCTCACGGATGAGTTTCTGATGCTTCTTCATCCAGGGTACGTGGGCATAGGCGAAGACCGCGAACCGGTCGGGCGCCCATGCCAGGACCTGGTCCAGGGTGCGGGAGAAGCTCGCCACGCTTTGATGGGGGAGCCCGACGATGAGGTCCATGTTGATGCTGGCGAACCCGAGTTCACGTGCCCAGCCGTAGACCTCGCCGATCATCGACGCGGGCTGCACACGGTTGACCGCCTTCTGCACGCGTTCGTCCAGGTCCTGCACACCGATGGAAAGCCGGTTGAAACCGCTCTCGCGCAAGGCCACCAGGTGTTCCCGCGTCAGCTCGCGCGGGTCCGTCTCGCAACCCATCTCCGCGTCGGGGGAGAGCTGGAAATGGCTGCGGATGGTCTGCATCAGGCTGCGGATGTCGGCCGGCTTCAGATAGGTGGGCGTGCCGCCGCCCCAGTGCAGTTGTTCCACCCGGCGCTGTTGGTGGGTGAGTTCCGACACCCGGGACATCTCCTGTTCCAGTACGGCCAGGTAACGCTCCGCCTTGTCGTAGTCACCGGTGACCACCATATTGCAGCCACAGTAATAACAGAGGGTGTCGCAGAACGGGATGTGCACGTACAGGGACAGGCCGCGCGTCGCGTCCTGCGATGCCCGCAACTCATCGATCCAGTCCGCCTCGGTGAATCCGGTATGGAAGTAGGGGGCGGTCGGGTAGGATGTGTAGCGGGGCCCCGGACGGCTGTATTTCTCGAGCAATTCGGTGAGGGCGGTCATGGGGCGGGGCCGGTTGGTCGGAATGGATCATTGTAGGCAGCAGGCGGAGCGCGAGGCAACCACGATGCAGCATGAAGCCAGGGCATGGGCCACGCCGGAGGCGGCGGAGAAGGCCTTTTACGAATCTTTCGAGGCAGGCGATCTACCGGCCATGATGCAAGTCTGGGCAGACACGCCGGACATCTGCTGCATCCATCCCATGGGCAAGGCGCTGCGCGGTCCCGCTGCGGTAAGCGAGGGCTGGGAGGGGATCTTCTCTTCCGGGCAGCGGTTGCAGTTCGTCCTGGAGTCAGTGCAACGGCAAGGCATGGACGACCTGGCCATCAGCGTCGTGTTGGAACACATCAGGGTCGATGGTGATGCCCGGCCCCGCCCGCCCATGATCGCCACCAATGTCTATCGGCGCACGGCCCATGGCTGGCACATGCTGCTGCATCATGCATCTCCGGCCGTGGTCGAGGTGGCCAAGGACAATCACGGCTCGCAGCTGCTGCATTGACCACAGCCACACGTCAACATTTCGGCAGGATGAATATCATGTCGACAAACCTGGCCGAAAGTTATATACATATTGTCAGTGAGCGGCCCTGTTCATGCCCTTTTCAGCTTGGTTCGAGGTTGGCATGCGGGTTGCAAAGAGATGAATGCTGGCTGGCTGGGTGCTGGCTTGCTGTGAACCTCCCTGACCGCCGCAATGGCGGTTTTTCCAAGCGGCATCGGCAACGATGCCGCTTTTTTTTGCTGTTGTCACATTGGCCGGCGATAATGGCGGCATCGAGGAGAACGTAATGCCCAACCCGCCCATCGAGATCTTCAAGGCCTACGACATCCGTGGTGTCGTAGGCAGGACGCTGACCCCCGGGATCACGCTTCGGATCGGTCAGGCCCTCGGTTCCGAAGCCCGCGCGCGCGGGCAGTCCGCCATCGCCATCGGCCGCGACGGGCGGCTATCCGGTCCCGAGTTGGCCGCGGCCCTGTCAGAGGGCATACGCTCCGCCGGGATCGATGTCGTCGACCTGGGCCTGGTGGCCACGCCCATGTGCTATTTCGCCGCGCATCACCTGGGCACGAACTCGGCAGTGATGGTTACCGGCTCGCACAATCCACCGGATTACAACGGCCTGAAGATGGTCCTGGGGGGGGAGACTCTGTCCGGCGAGGCCATACAGGCGCTGCGCCGTCGCATCGAGACTGGCGACCTGGTCACCGGACGGGGGGGCTACCGGCGGCACGACATCGGCCACGACTACATCGAGCGCATCGCCAGCGATGTCAAACTGGCCCGGCCCATGCGCATCGCCGTGGATTGCGGCAACGGCGTGCCCGGGGCCTATGCCCCCGATCTCTACCGGGCCCTCGGTTGCGAGGTGGAGGAACTTTTCTGCGAGGTGGACGGCCACTTTCCCAACCACCACCCGGATCCATCCCAGCCCGGGAACCTGCGCGACCTCATCGCCCACCTCGCCGCGGGCGATGCCGAGATCGGTTTGGCTTTCGATGGCGACGGCGACCGCCTGGGGGTGGTCACCCACGACGGCCGCATCATCTACCCCGACCGGCAGCTCATGTTGTTCGCCGCCGACGTGCTGTCGCGCAATCCCGGCGCCACCGTCATCTACGATGTCAAATCCACCCGCAACCTCGACGGTTGGATCCGCAGGCATGGTGGGCAGCCGCTGCTGTGGAAGACCGGGCACTCGCTGATCAAGGCCAAGATGCGCGAGACCGGCGCCCTGCTCGCCGGCGAGATGAGCGGTCACGTCTTCTTCAGGGAGCGCTGGTACGGCTTCGACGACGGCCTCTACGCCGGCGCCCGTCTGCTGGAGTACCTTTCCAGGCAGGCGGACATCGACGCCACCCTGCACGGCCTGCCAGACACCGTCAACACGCCGGAACTGCACCTGCCCATGCGCGAGGGCGAACCGCACCAATTGATCGCTCAACTGCAACGAAATGCCCGATTCGAGGGCGCGCGCGAGATCATCACCATCGACGGCCTGCGCGTGGAGTATGAAGACGGTTTCGGCCTCATGCGGGCGTCGAACACGACGCCAGTCGTCGTACTGAGATTCGAAGCAGAGAGCGCTTCCGCACTCGCCCGCATCCAGGCCGACTTCCGCAGGGTGCTGACAGCGGCGAGGCCCGATTTGGTGTTGCCGTTTTGATGCAGGCAGATGAGTGTGTCGGATTATTTAACACTGATACTGCCATGGTTTTACAGAGTATTTTAAGAATCAATGGGTTATGATTTGGGCACGGTTTGTGCTTGTCATATGGGGCAACACTCTTTCACGTCACCGGAGGTTTACATGAATCTCAAACTGAAGTTTCTTCCCCTCGCCATGGGTCTCGGCTTGTCACTCAATGTGGCCGCCGCTCCAGTGACCCTCGTGGGCAGCACCGTCACCTACAGTTTCGACGACGCCCTGCTGGGGCTGTATGGCATGCCCGTCCTCGTCGGCGACAGCCTGTTCTTCTCGCCGAACAACTTCAAGGCGGAGTCCAGCAATGGCAGTCCGGCATTGGGTTTCACGGCCGCGACCATGAACATCAGCGTCCAACCCAACAACCCTATGCAGTGGCTGGGCAGCGTCAGCCTGAACGAGGTGGGTGACTACCTGCTGTTCGACCCGCTCAATGTCAGCGCGAAAGGGGTGGCGGTAACGGGCCAGATCCGCGTGCGCGATCTCAATACGCTGATGGAAACCACGGACAGCATCACCCCGGCTGGCCCCATGACCGCTGTCGGTCTGCCGAGCAAGAACTGGTCGGCTGCTGCCGCAGCGGATGTGAGCAGCTGGATGAGCACGCTGGCGAACATCACTGTGGAAAACCTGCTCATCGCCTATACCACGACCGCCCCTTCGCTTGCGTTCATCGAGAAGAAGGGGGTTGTGCTGCAGGTCACCGCCGTGCCCGAGCCTGAAACCTGGGCCATGCTGCTCGCCGGTCTTGGGCTGGTGGGGCTGCAACTGCGCCGCAAGACGAAGGCCGAGGGTCGCATCGCCCTGAACTGAGCGCCGGCGAGGGGTGAGGGAACCATAGGCCCGAGACACTCCCAGGCAGTCGGAATCTTTTACACCGTGAAAACGCCGGCGACAGCCGGCGTTTCTTTTTGATCGGCGACCGAGCGGCTATCATGCCGGCTTCATCCTGTGACGGTTGCGAAGCATGCCTGCCCCCCTTGTCGGTCTGATCATGGGCAGCGTGAGCGATTGGGATACCCTGCGCCACGCCGCCGAATTGCTGGAGGCCCTGGATATCCCGCACGAACGGCGGGTGGTCTCCGCCCATCGCACACCGGACCTGCTTTTCGAGTATGCGGCGAGCGCGGACGGGCGCGGTCTGCGCTGTATCATCGCCGGCGCCGGCGGGGCGGCCCACCTGCCCGGCATGGTCGCGGCCAAGACCCACCTGCCGGTGCTGGGCGTGCCGGTGATGTCGAAATTTTTGACAGGTCTGGATTCTCTTCTCTCCATCGCCCAGATGCCCAAGGGGGTGCCGGTGGCCACCTTCGCTGTTGGCCCGGCCGGGGCGGCCAATGCCGCCCTGTTCGCGGCGGCGCTGCTGGCACACGAATTCCCGGGCATCCGGGCGCGTCTGCTCGACTTCCGGCGCAGCCAGACCGAGGCGGTGCTGTCCGCCCGTCTGCCCGAGAGCGGGGAATGACGCAAGTGCAGAAAGGCGTTGTAGAGCCGCCCGGCATGATCCTGCCGGGCGCCACCCTGGGGGTGCTGGGTGGCGGGCAGCTGGGGCGCATGTTCGCTTTGGCCGCGCGGGTGATGGGCTACGGCGTGGTGGTCCTGGACCCGGACCCGATGAGCCCCGCCGGCCAGGTGGCGGATGCGCACCTGAGGGCTCCCTACACCGATGCCGTGGCCCTGATGCGCATGGGCGAGCTGTGCCGGGCGGTCACCACCGAATTCGAGAACGTACCGGCGAAGAGTCTGGAGGTGCTGGCGCAGCGCACCTATGTCGCCCCCGCGCCGCGGATCGTGCAGCTGGCACAGGATCGCCTGCATGAAAAGGCCTGTGCCGACGAGTTCGGCTGCGACACCGCGCCCTTTGCCAACATCGAGGACGAGGGCGGGCTGGTGCACGCCTGGGCCCAGCTCTCGGGGCCTGCACTGCTCAAGACACGTCGCATGGGTTACGACGGCAAGGGCCAGGTGCGGGTGGACGACCTGGATGAGCTGGTCTCCGCCCACACCGCCCTCGGGCGCGTGCCCTGTCTGCTGGAACGGCTGCTGCCCCTGGAGCGGGAGTTCTCCGTGCTGCTGGCGCGCAATGCGTTGGGCGAGACCGCTTTTTACCCGCTGGCGGAGAACCTGCACCGGCAGGGCATCCTGGACATGAGCATCGTGCCGGCGCGCCTGCCCGACGCTGTCGCCGAGACGGCACGGCATATGGCGCAGCGCATCGCCGAGGGGCTGGACTATGTGGGCGTGCTGGCGGTGGAGTTCTTCCTGTTGCGGGACGGGCGCGTGGTGTTCAACGAGATGGCCCCGCGTCCGCACAACAGCGGCCATTACACCCTGGACGCCTGTGTGACCGACCAGTTCGAGCAGCAGGTGCGCGCCTTGTGCGGCCTGCCCCTGGGGGACACCCGTCTGCTCAGCCCGGTGGTGATGGTGAACCTGCTCGGTGAGGTCTGGGCGCAGGGGCCGCGCTGGGACAGGCTGCTGCGCCATGCCGGCGTCAAGCTGCATCTCTACGGCAAGGCCGAGCCGCGTCCGGGGCGCAAGATGGGCCATTACAACTGCCTCGCGCCGACCCTGGAGGCGGCCCTGGCCCTGGCCGGGACCACCCGCGCCGAGTTGGGGATCGGCTAGTCCGCCTTCTCAGCGCTGACGGCCTCCCGGTCGGTGACCGGGTCGAGACCACGGATCGCCTCCGCCACGAGCACGGCGCTGCCGTTGCGGCTGCCCTGCATGTGGATCTTCATCGGCAGGTGTGGCGGGGTGTCGCGCAGCCACACATCGATGCGCTCCTCGCCCTGACTCGCCTGTACCCGCAGGTGCCGTGTCCGGACCGCCCCGAGGCGGACCTCCACCGTCTCTGCGCCCAGCGCTTCCAGACGGTATCGTTTGATGGCCTTGCCATCCAGCACCCAGAGGTCACCCTCCCCGCGCGGGAAGAGGGCAAGCTGGTAGATCACGCTCAGGAGATCCTGGCTGCCCGGCTTGAGGTCCAAGGGGGGGTAGCGCTCACCCAGGTCGGCGCGCATGCCTTCCCAGTCGAAATGGGCCTTTAGTTGCCGGCTGCCCCGCTGCATCCAGTAGTTCTCCGGCTTGAGTCCGTCGGGCGTGATCCGGCCGTAGCTGGTCTGGCTGAGGAGGCCGGAATAGATCAGGCTGATGAGCCCGGTGGCCTTGGCCAGGGCGAACAGGGAATAGCGGTCCGCAGTGCGCTGCCAGATGTGGTCGAGGCGGCCGAGGACCAGCCCGCCCTCATTGCCCTGCACCACGTAGCGTACGGTGAAGCCGACGGGCAGTTGGGGGTGGAGTGGGCCGGGCGATGCCGATGGACCCTCCGGTTGCACGGGTTCCGGAGCGGCGGGGAGGGCTTCCGCTGCCGCAGCGGGCACGGGCTCGATCTCGTGCTCTGCCGGCGGCGGCGCGGGGGTCACGTTTTGGGGTTGTTCGTCCGCACCTGCATGCGTCTGGGGGGGCAGCACGGGGACGGGCCGCGTTGCGGCGGGTCGGGGCGGTGGCATCCCGGGCTGTGGCCGGAGGGCCGGGCGCGGTGGGGCCGGGGCTTCCAGTCGCGCATCGATGGGCGGGACGGGTAGGTTGTCCGGTTGGGTGACCGGCCAGGGGATACCCCCGCCCGCCAGCAGGTGGACCAGGGCCGACAACAGCAGGGCGCAGAGGAGTCTGCCGCGCTCGCTGGCCCCGACCATGAGCACTCAGCCCATCGGCGAGATGAGGGCGGTATCGGGGTGGGTCGCGGCGTCCAGACCGATGCGATCGTCCGCTGTCCAGCGCAGACGGCCCTCGGCGAACCAGCGTACGGCCAAGGGGTAAATGCGGTGTTCCTGGGCCAGCACGCGTGCGGCGAGGCGCTCCGGCGTGTCGTCGTCGAACACCGGTACGGCGGCCTGCACGACGATGGGCCCGGCATCGACCTCGGGGGTGACGAAGTGCACCGTGCAGCCGTGCAGCTTGACCCCGGCGGCGAGCGCCCGGGTATGGGTGTTCAGCCCGGGGAAGGCCGGCAGCAGGGCGGGATGGATGTTGAGCATGCGGCCCTGATAGCGTTGCACGAAATCGTCGGTCAGTACGCGCATGAAACCGGCCAGGCAGACGAGGTCCGCACCATGTCGGTCGATCTGCTCGGCGAGGGCGGCATCGAAGGCTGTGCGGTCGGTGTGCCGGGTGTGATCCACCACGGCGGTGTCCACGCCCAGATCACGGGCGATGGTCAGGCCGCCGGCATCCGGCCGGTTGCTGATCACAGCGGCGAAATCGACCGGTAGCCCGGCCCTGAGCAGGGCCTCCATGTTGCTGCCGCGCCCGGAGATGAGGATGACGGCGCGCATGGCTGGCGGTCAGTCGATGACGACGCGGGATTGCGCGGCGGCTGATGCCTCGATGCGGCCCAGCCGATGTACGGTCTCGCCCTGTTCCGTGAGGAAGCGGGCGGCGGCCCCGGCATCCGCTGCGTCCACCACCACCACCATGCCGATGCCGCAGTTGAAGGTGCGGTGCATCTCGTCGGTGGCCACGCCACCAGCCTGCTGCAGCCACTGGAACACCGGCGGCCAGGCCCAGGCCCGGGCGTCAAGATGCGCCGTCAGACCCTCAGGCAGGATGCGCGGGATATTGCCGGTGAGGCCGCCGCCCGTGATATGGGCCAGGCCCTTGACCGTCAGTGTCTGCATGAGCGCCAGTATGGGTTTGACATAGATGCGCGTGGGTTCGAGCAGGGTCTCGCCCAGGCTGCGGCCGTGGAAGGGCGCGGACAGGTCGGCCTGGGTCACCTCGAGGATCTTGCGGATGAGCGAGTAGCCGTTGGCATGCGGCCCGCTGGAGGCGAGACCCAGGATGGCGTCGCCGGCGCGGATGTCGGCGCCGGTGATGAGCCCGTCCTTTTCCGCGACACCCACGGCGAAACCGGCCAGGTCATATTCGCCGATGGGGTACATGCCGGGCATCTCCGCCGTTTCGCCGCCGATGAGTGCGCAGCCGGCCAGCTCGCAACCGCGGGCGATACCGGCCACGACCTGTTCCGCCACGTCGACATCCAGCCGGCCACAGGCATAGTAATCCAGGAAGAACAGGGGCTCGGCGCCCTGCACCAGGATGTCGTTGACGCTCATGGCCACCAGGTCGATGCCGATGCTGTCGTGACGGTTCAGGTGGAAGGCGAGCTTCAATTTGGTGCCGACGCCGTCGGTGCCGGAGACGAGCACCGGTTGCCGATAGCGCTTCGGCAGTTCCATGAGGGCGCCGAAGCCGCCGATGCCGCCCAGGACCTCGGGGCGCAGGGTGCGGCGGGCGTGCGGCTTGATGCGCTCGACCAGACTGTCGCCGGCATCGATGTCCACGCCGGCATCGCGATAGGAGAGGGTGGGGGCCACGTTGCTGATCAGGGGCGGGCGGTAAAGGTATCATTCTAGCGCATATGCTGCCGCCCACCGTCCTGCCACCCATCAACCGCACCCTGGTCTATCTCGCCATGGCGGGCGGGGTTGCCTATGTCCTCTACCTGCTCGCGCCCATCCTGACCCCGTTTCTGCTCGCCGTCGCGTTGGCCTATCTGTGCAATCCCCTGGTCGATCGGCTGGAACGCCTGCATGTGCCGCGCGGCCTTGGCACCGTTCTGGTCATGCTCGGCCTGCTGCTGACGCTGGCCATCCTGCTGGCGATCCTGGCTCCCCTGGCCCAGGCTCAGTTCCGGCTGCTGATGGAGCAGGTCCCGGGTTTGGTGAGTTGGGTGGAGAGATCGCTGCTACCCTGGATCAGCCAGACCTTCGGCATCGACCTGCAAAAAGACCAGGCGATGATCACCGGCTGGATGCGGGACCACATCGCCGACCTGGCCGGACTGACCGCCAGCCTGCCCCGCATCACCCAGGGGGGGATGGCCCTCGTCGGCGTCGTGACCGGTCTGCTGCTCACGCCGGTGGTGATGTTCTATCTGCTGCGGGATTGGAATCGCGTCCTGACCGCACTCGCCGGCTGGATCCCCAATCCGCTGCGGCCCAGGATCATCGTCATCATCCGCGAGGTGGACCTGGTGCTGGCCGAATTCGTGCGCGGTCAGCTGGGTGTCATTGCCATCATGTGCCTGCTCTACAGCCTGGGGTTGTGGCTGATCGGTCTGGATTACGCCCTGGCGGTGGGTGTGGTCTCCGGTGTTCTGGTCTTCGTGCCCTATCTGGGCACCCTCGTCGGCGTCTTGCTGGGCACCCTGGCCGCCTGGACCCAGTTTGGCGACTTTACCGCCTTGATCCAGGTCTGGGCCGTGTTCGCCGTAGGACAGCTCCTGGAGAGCCTGGCCATCACCCCCTGGTTGGTGGGGGAACGGGTGGGCCTGCACCCCGTGGTGGTCATCTTCGCGCTGATGGCCTTCGGCCAACTGTTCGGCTTTTTTGGCGTACTGCTTGCCATCCCTGCCTCCGCCGCCCTGCTGGTGGCCCTGCGACACCTGAAAATGGCGCTGGATCAAGTCTGAGCGGTCGTATGGCGCCGCCTACCGCTTTGACACCGCGATCACGACAGGCATCACTCCACGCGTGTGTATTCCCCCTCGATCACCCGGTCGAATCGCCCTGCCTCGGGGCCAGGCGGCGGCCGTCGGGGCGGCCTGCCGCCGGGCCACAGCAGCAGCAGGACGGCCACGAGGTCACTGACGAGGCCCGGAAAGATGAGGAGCAGTCCGGCCATGACGCGTCGTGCTGTGGCAATGAGGGTGGCGAAGGGGGTGTGACCGTCCAGCACCGCCTGCGCCAGCCTGGGCAGGAAGTCCAGGTGTTCCCTGCGCAGCAGCCGGATGCCGATGAAGACGGCGCCAGCGAGCCAGACCAGCGTCCATGCCCCGATCCTCTGCCAGATCAGGTAGATTCCTACGAGTTCCAGGGCCGGCAGGCCCAAAGCTATAATCGACCAAAACCACGCGCGCATCGCCCCTCATCCATCCATGCAAGCCTTGCTGATCCTCACCACTTTGCCCGACCAGGACGCCGCCCGGCAACTGGCCCGGCAGTTGGTGGAGGCGAGGCTGGCCGCCTGTGTCAACGTCCTCTCCGCGTGCACCTCCGTATATCGCTGGCAGGCGGCCATCCAGGAAGAGACGGAGATCCCACTGCTGATCAAGACATCGGCCGACGGCTATGCGGCGGTGGAAACCTTTCTGCTGGAGCACCACCCTTACGAATTGCCGGAGATCGTCGCCCTGCCCGTCGTCCAGGGGCTGCCCGGCTATCTGGATTGGGTCCGGGCGGAAACCCGCGCCTGATCCCTGGAGCTGACCACTATGCGCAACCTGCCATTTTTCGCCTTCCTGTTGTTCATCGCCCCATGGGCCCATGCCCAGGAGGACCTACTGGAGCCGGAGAAGGCCTTCGTCTTCTCCGCCAGGATGGCGGACGCGGACAACATCGAGGCCCGCTTCCGCATCGCCGAGGGTTACTACCTCTATCGCGACAAGATCGCCTTCACCGCCGAGGCAGGTGTGGTCCTGGGCAAGCCTGTGCTGCCTGCCGGCAAGGTCAAGGAAGACGAGTTCTTCGGCCGGGTCGAGACCTATCGGGGCGACCTGCGTGTGCGCATCCCGGTCAAGGGGGCCGTCAAACCCTTCGCCCTCGATGCCGCTTTCCAGGGCTGCGCCGATATCGGGGTGTGCTATCCACCCCAGAGCGCCACGGTGCAGATCGTCCCGGTGGCGGCTCCGGCTTCCGCGTCGGCAGCCCCGGCAGCACCCGCCACGCAGGACCCCAGCCTCATCGCCCGTCTCAGGCAGCTGGCCAACGACCTCACCGGCAGGGGCGAGGACGAATTCCTGCCGCCGGACGAGGCCTTCAAACTGCATCTGGAGGCAGGGCCGGACAATACCCTGGTCGCCCGCTACACCATCGCCCCGGGTTATTACCTCTACCGCGACAAGACCACCCTCCGCATCAAGGATCCGGCCGGCGTCGCCCTGGACATCCTCAAGCTGCCTAAGGCGGACGAGAAGGATGACCCCACCTTCGGCAAGACCTACGTCTATCACGACTCCTTTACCGCCAGCGCCCGGCTGCTGGGTCTGCCGGAAGGCCCAAGCCGGCTCACCGTGGAGGCGAGCTATCAGGGTTGCAGCGAGAAGGGGGTGTGCTATCCGCCCATCGACAAGGTGATGACCGTCGATGTGGTGGGGGCCAGCCTGGCGGAGGAACCCTCTGCCGTCACCGAGGCCCTGCCTGAGGCGACAGCGCCGGTGGACGATACCTCGGAAACCGGTCGCATCCAGACCCTGCTCAAGGGCGGCAACTACTGGGTGGTGATCGGCAGCTTCTTCCTGCTTGGGCTGGGATTGTCGCTCACGCCCTGCGTCTTCCCCATGATCCCCATCCTGTCGGGCATCATCGTCGGCCAGGGCAAGGACATCACCAAGACGCGCGGTTTCGTGCTGTCCCTGGCCTATGTCCTCGGCATGGCCATCACCTACGCCATCGCCGGCGTGCTGGCGGGCCTCTCCGGCACCCTGATCTCCAATGCCCTGCAAAACCCCTGGGCCCTGTCCATCGGTGCCGCCATCTTCGTCGCCCTGGCCCTGTCCATGTTCGGCTTCTATGAACTGCAGCTGCCCTCCTTCCTGCAGAGCCGTTTCACCGAAGCCAGCAACCGCATCAAGGGTGGCAACCTTCCAGGCGTATTCACCATGGGCGTCATCTCCGCCCTCATCGTCGGGCCTTGCGTGGCGGCGCCCCTGGCCGGTGCACTGCTGTATATCGGCCAAAGCGGTGATGTGGTCCTGGGCGGCACGGCCCTGTTCGTGCTCGCCCTGGGTATGGGCGTGCCGCTGCTGCTGATCGGCGTGTCCGCCGGCACCCTGCTGCCCAGGGCGGGCGGTTGGATGGACGCGGTGAAGAAGTTCTTCGGCGTGCTGATGATCGCCGTGGCGATCTGGCTGATCTCGCCGCTCATCTCCGACATCGTGCAGATGCTGCTATGGGCGTCGCTGCTGATCATCTCCTCGGTCTATCTCAAGGCCATGGAACCCTTGCCCGTGAACGCCAGCGGCTGGCTGCGCTTCTGGAAGGGGGTGGGCATCATGTCCCTGGTGGCGGGCGTCGGTCTGCTGCTCGGCGCCATGGGCGGCAGCCGCGACCTGTTGCAGCCGCTGCTGATCTACAAGGGCGGCGGGACGGCCGCCATCGCCGACGAGAAGAAGCTCGATTTCCAGGTGGTGAAGGACATGGCGGCCCTGGATGCGGCCATCCAGTCCTCGCGCGGGCGATACGTGATGATCGATTTCTATGCCGACTGGTGCGTGTCCTGCAAGGAGTTGGAGCGTTTCACCTTCACCGATCCGCGCGTGCACGAACGGCTGAAGGACGTCGTGCTGTTGAAGGCGGACGTCACCGCCAATCGGCCCGAGGACAAGGAGCTGCTCAAGCGCTTCACCCTGTTCGGCCCGCCCGGCATCATCTTCTTCGACAAGGAGGGCCGTGAGGTCCCCTACCGGGTGATCGGTTTCGAGCCGCCGGACAAGTTCCTCGCCAGTCTGGACAAGGCCATCCCCTGACGGCGCACTGAGGCCATGCAGCGCAGGCGCTGGCTCATGCTGGCCGTGGCCATGGGCTTCGGGCTGATGGGGGTGTTCGCCAGCCGCTTCATCGGCGAGCACCACAGCCGAAGCGTCGAGACGGTGCGTGTCGATCGCATCTGGGCGGCGGAACTGCCCGACCTGGCAGGTCGCCGCCAGGCCTTGACGCAATGGCGTGGACAGGTCGTGGTGCTCAACTTCTGGGCACCCTGGTGCCCACCCTGCCGCAAGGAGATACCCGGCTTCGTCAGCCTGCAGCAGCGCTATGGTGGGCAGGGCCTGCAATTCCTCGGCGTGGCCCTGGACCAGCCGGAGCCGGTCAGGGAGTATGCGCAGGCCGCGGGCATCAACTATCCCATCCTGCTCGGGGGCATGGCGGCGGTCATGCTGGGACAGGCGGCGGGCAACGCCCAGGGCGGCCTGCCCTACACCCTGATCCTGGACCGTCAGGGGCAACCAGTGATCAGCCTCATTGGGGCCGTGAGCGAACGGCGCATGGAGGATCTGATCCGCCCCCTGCTGTGAACATGGCGATGGCGCCCGTAAAACCGCCCCGCCCCCTGGCGATGGCGGTTGGGCGCGCCATCGGCGACTACGCCATGATCCGCGACGGCGACCGCGTGCTGCTGGGCCTTTCCGGCGGCAAGGACAGTCTCTCCCTGCTGCACGTCCTGCTCCATCTGCGCGCAAAGGCGCCGATTGGCTTCGATCTGGCCGCCTGCACGGTCGACCCGCAGTCCCCCGACTACGACCCCTCCCCCCTCAAGCCTTATCTGGCCGCATTGGGCGTGGATTATCACTATGAGCGCCAGCCCATCGTCGAAGAGGCCGCCGAACACATGCAGGGGGATTCGTTCTGCGCCTACTGCTCGCGCATGCGCCGCGGCATCCTCTACCGCGTGGCGCGGGAGAACGGATACAACGTCCTCGCCCTGGCCCAGCATCTGGATGACTTGGCCGAGACCTTCCTGATGAGCGCCTTCTTCGGCGGCAAGCTCAGGACGATGCGGGCCTGCTATCTCAACGACGCCGGCGACGTGCGCGTGATCCGTCCCCTGGTCTACGTGCGCGAACGCCAGACCCGCGACTTCGCCCGGCGCGCCGCCCTGCCCTTGGTGCAGGAAAACTGCCCGGCCTGCTTCGCCGTGCCGATGCAAAGGCAGCGGATGAAGGCACTGCTGGCGGAGCAGGAACGACAGCATCCGCGCCTGTTTGCCAACCTGCTGGCGGCGATGCGACCGCTGATGCAGGCCAAGCCAAAGGAGCCGGGCGGTTTCGGCGCAGGCTGACCTGCCGGCAGGCAGGTCAAGGCCCGGCGGGCCGGCCGCAGCCAAAACTGCCCGGCCTGCTTCGCCGTGCCGATGCAAAGGCAGCGGATGAAGGCACTGCTGGCGGCACAGGAGGGGGAGCATCCGCGCCTGTTTGCCAATCTGCTGGCGGCGATGCGACCGCTGCTGGGCCAGGCCCTGAAATGAAACGGGGGCCACTCGGGCCCCCGTCTTCGCGTCCCTGCGTTTATTGGCGGACGGTGTCGATCACCAGCCTGACGTCGGAGCTGCCCACCTTCACTGCCTTGAGGCTGCCCTCCAGATCGCCGGCCGCGCCCTTGATGTCGCCTGACTTGGCGACGCGGGCGGTGAGCGTGACTTCCTTGTGCCTGGAGAGCCGGTTGTCCGGATTCATGGCCATGTGGTCGTTGAGCTCGAATTCCAGCGGAAATCCCGCCGTGGCGGGTGCCCGGATGGCAGCGACCGGCGGCCCGCCATCGGCGGAGCGGGCGAACAGGAACACCACGTCGTTTGCCGAAACCCTGGCTTTCAGGGCGGGAGCAATGTCGACCTTGCCGTGGATCACCGCCCCCGCTGCGTCCGCTTGTTGCTGACCGGCGGGCTGTTTGGAGAGGTCCTCCAGGCCGGTGAGTTCCTTGTGCAGCAACCGCTCGGCTTCCCGCTGGGCCTCCAGCACGTCCTGCGCGTAGGGCGAATCGGGTGGCAGTTGTTTGTGCAGGTGCTTGAAGTAGAAGGCGGCCTTGGCATAGCCCTTGTCCTGGAAGGCAGCGATGCCGGCCAGTTCCAGGCCCTTCAGGTCGAGAGGGTCTTTTTCCAGGGCCTGCATCACCAGTTCCAGGGGCTTGCCCGCCAGCACGCGGTTGTTGCTGATGGCCAGGGCCTCGGCATAGCCGGTCATCACCGAGGGTACATCGGGTCGCAGCCTGTAGGCCTGCTCGTAGGCGTGCAGGGCCTCCGGCCAGTGGCCGACGGCGGCGTAAGTCTTGGCCAGGAGGGTCCAGGCCTGGCCGTCGTTGGGGTCGGCACGGGTCTTCTCCTCCACCTGTTGGATCATCTTCATGATGTCGTGGCCGCCAGCCGACTGCTGTGCTCCACTGGCCTGGGCCTCGGCGATGGCGGTGAGCGACGCCGGGTTGCCCAGGGCGAAATAAAGGCCGAAGGCTGCCACCGGTAGCAGGATGGCGAGGCCGTAGCCCAGGCGGCGGCTGGCCACCGGCGTCATCATCGCATCGGCGTGGCCGAGCGCGTCTTCGGCCAGACGGGCCTCCAGTTCCTGTTTGGCAGCCTGGTATTGCGCCTCGGACAGCAGTCCGTTGGCGCGGTCGGTCTCCATTTCTCTCATCTGGTCACGATAGACGGCGATATTGACGTCCCGGCGCGCCGCCTTGGCGGCGGCCTCGCGCCGCCTCAGCAGGGGCGGCAGCACGAAGGTCAGGGCGATCAGGACACCTACGGCGGCGGCGATCCAAAACAAGGCGACAGACCAGAAGGGGGGCAGGGCATGCATGGGCATTTACTTCTCATTCAGGAGTTGTGCAGCGGCGGCGAGTTGTTTCTCGTCCACTGTTGGCGCTTTGACGGCGCGGCGCTTTCTCAGGGTCAGGTACCAGATGCCGGCGCCCATGCCCAGGAACAGGAGGGGACCGAGCCAGAGCAGATAGGTCACCGGCTTGAAAGGCGGTCGATAGAGCACGAAGTCGCCATACCGCTCTGTGAGGTAGGCGATGATCTCCTTGTCGCTCTTGCCGGCCTTCATCTGTTCGCGGATCTCGCGGCGCAGATCTGCCGCGAGCTCGGCGTGCGAACCGGCCAGGGATTCGTTCTGGCAGACCAGGCAACGCAGGTCCTCTGCCATCTTCACCAGACGCTGCTCGATGACCGGATCCTCGGCGTTGGGCTGAGCCTCGCCGGCGTGCACGCCCAGGCTCAAGACGAGCAGCAGGGATGCCAGCGCCTGCTTGAAACATCCCGGGCCGCCGCGAGCATCGCTTGTCCTTTTGCGCGGATGGATGCGCGATACGGGTTTCATCGGTTGGAATCTCATGCACCCAGCTCCTTGAGTTTCGGCTCGAATTTCTTTGCCCACACCTCCGGTGTGATGGGACCCACGTGTTTCATGCGGATGACGCCCTCCCGATCGATGACGTAGGTTTCCGGCGTGCCGGTGACGCCGTAATCGATGCCGGTCTTGCCGCTGAGGTCATCGGGCACGGCGACATAGGGGTTGCCGTGCTGCGCCAGGAGCTGCGCCGCCTCGCGGTCCCTGTCCTTCCAGTTGAGGCCGACGATGGTCACCGACCGCTCCTTCGCCAGGCTCATCAAAAGCGGGTGTTCCTGGCGGCAGGACACGCACCAGGGCGCCCAGACGTTGAGCAGCCAGACCTTGCCCTTCATGTCGTCCGGGCTGAAGGTCTGTTCCGTGCTACCCACCACCGGCAGGCTGAAAGCGGGCGCCGGCTTGCCGATGAAGGGCGAGGGCACCTCGCGCGGGTTGAGGAAAAGGCCCTTGGCAAAGAAGCCCACCAGGACGGCGAACAGGATGAGGGGTATCCACCGCTTCATCTCAGGCCCCCTGGGCGGCGGCGCGGACAGGAGCCTCGACCTTCTTCACGGCGATGCGGTAGCGGCGGTCGGAAGCGGCGAGGAAGCCGCCGACGATCATGAACACCGCGCCGAACCACATCCAGTTGATGAAGGGCTTGTGGAAGACGCGCACGGCCCAGGCATTGGCTTCGTCGTCGAGGGGCTCGCCAAGGGCGACATAGATGTCGCTGGTCAGGCTGTAGCGCACCGCCGCCTCGGTCATGGGCATGCCGGAGGCGTTATAGATGCGTTTTTCCGGCCGCAGCGTATAGAGCAGCTTGCCATCGCGGCTCACCTCGACCGTGCCGCGGGCGGCGCGATAGTTGGGGCCGTCATGCTCGGTGGTGCCGCGGAAGGTGAAGGTGTAGCCGGCCAGCGTGGTGTGCTCGCCGACGTTCATGCGCACGTCACGTTCCTGTTCGTAGTTGGCCACCAGGGTCATGCCCAGGATGCCCCAGGCCAGCCCGAAGTGGGCCAGCTGCATGCCCCAGAAGGCACGCGGCAGGCTGGACAGACGGGTGCCGTGCCTGAGGCGCTCGCGGAAGCCGATCAGCACGGACAGGGCTATCCAGATGGCAAGGGTGAAGCCCAGAGTGGCCCAGGGATTGAAACCCTCCAGGGTGAGCGGCAGGGCAAAGCCGGTGATCACCGCCACGGCCAGCGCCCACTTCAAACGGGTCACCATGTCAGGCAGGCTGTCACCTTTCCAGCGGGCCAGGGGGCCAACGCCGAGCAGGAACAGGGCGGGTGCCATGAGAGGCACGAAAACGGCGTTGAAATAGGGCGGGCCGACGGAGATCTTGCCCAGCCCCAAGGCGTCCATCAGCAGCGGATAGAGGGTGCCCAGCAGCACCGCGCCCATGGCCGCCAGCAGGATGACGTTGTTGGCGAGCAGCATGGCCTCGCGCGAGAACCAGCTGAAGGCACCACCGGTCACCATCTTCGGCGCACGCCAGGCGTAAAGGATGAGCGAGCCGCCGATGACCACGGCCAGGAAACCCAGGATGAACGCGCCCCGGGCAGGATCCGTGGCGAAGGCGTGCACCGAGGACAGCACCCCGGAGCGCACCAGGAAGGTGCCCAGCAGCGACAGGGAGAAGGTGATCAGCGCCAGCAGCACGGTCCAGGCCTTGAAGGCCCCGCGCTTTTCTGTGACCGCCAGCGAATGGATCAGGGCCGTGCCTGCCAGCCAGGGCATGAAGGAGGCGTTCTCGGTGGGATCCCAGAACCACCAGCCGCCCCAGCCCAGTTCGCGGTAGGCCCACCAGCTGCCGAGCACGATGCCCAGGGTGAGGAAGGCCCAGGCCACTGTCGTCCAGGGTCGGGACCAGCGCGCCCAGGCGGCGTCGAGGCGGCCGGAGAGCAGGGCGGCGATGGCGAAGGCGAAGGCCACGGCGAAGCCGACGTAGCCCATGTAGAGCATGGGCGGATGGATGATCATGCCCCAGTCCTGCAGCAGGGGGTTCATGTCGCGGCCGTCCGGTGGGGGGGGGATCAGGCGGTCGAAGGGGTTGGATGTCAGCAGCAGGAAGGCGATGAAGCCGATGGAGATGAGGCCCATGATGCCGAGCACGCGCGCCACCATGTCATCCGGCAGGTGGCGCGAGAACACCGATACGGCCGTGGTCCAGAACCCAAGCATCACCACCCACAGCAACAGCGATCCCTCATGCGAACCCCAGGTTGCAGTGAAGCGATAGATCTCGGGCAACTGGGAGAAGGAGTTGCGCGCGACGTTCTCCACCGTGAAGTCGTTGACCAGGAAGGAATAGGCCAGACAGGCGTAGGCGATGAGCAGGAAGACGAATTGCCCCTGCGCCGCCGGACGCGCCACAGCCATGAGGGTGAGGTTGCCGCGCTGCGCGCCGACAAGCGGCAGCGCCGCCTGCGTGATCGCCAGGAGCAGGGCGATGATGATCGCGAAATGACCGAGTTCAGGAATCATGAAGGTCTCCTCAGGTATTCAATGCACTGCTTGTTGGCGAGTGCTTGGTGAGTCCAACTGTTGTGGGGCTGGATCGGTTTGGCCGCCTGGGCCGTGGCATGGGGCGTTACCGGTGGCATGTGCGCTTGGCTCCGGCAACATCGCTCGGCATCGATCATACTGACCAATGGACATGGCGACGCCACCCCGAAGCATGAATGTCGCCTTGTCCGTTCCCTCACCTTAAGCCCCTCCGGCCCTCTCTCCCGGCCTCTCTCCCCCAGGGAGAGAGGTGGGGCAAACCTCCCCTCCCCCAGCGGGGGAGGGGAGCTTCGTGAGCCGGCTGCGCCGACTTTCACGCTAAGCACGTGCCGAAGCGACATGCCGCTTCATTGCGCCACCAGCGTGTTCTGGGCCTTGGCCGCCTGCTCCAGCGCATGGGCAGCCTCGGGCGGCATGTAATTCTCGTCATGCTTGGCCAGGACCTGGGTGGCGGTGAACAGGCCGTCCTCGCCCAGCTTGCCCTCGGCCACCACGCCCTTGCCCTCCTTGAACAGGTCGGGAAGGATGCCTTTGTAAGTGACGGGGATGGACTTGGCGGTATCCGTGACCACGAAACTCACGGTCAGGCCGTCGGCCTGCCGCTTCACGCTGCCATCCTCCACCAGCCCGCCGATGCGGAAGGCCCGGTCCGTCGGGGCCTTGCCTTCCGCCACCTCGGTGGGCGAGAAGAAGAACACCAGATTGCTCCGGAAAGCATTCAGGATGAGGGCGGTGGCGATGCCGATGCCTGCCAGTGCCAGGACGATGGCGAGGAGTTTCTTATGACGTGGCTTCACAGTTCTTCCCATTGCTGCATGCGCCTCAGGCGGCGACGAGTGTCGCTGGCGGCGCGTTTCAACAAAATGACCTCGATCAATATACAGGCCGTGGTGACGCTGTAGGAGCCCCAGACATACAAGCCGTAGCCCCCCATGGCCCAGAAATCTGACCAGCTTGCCCACTCCATCTCAGATCTCCTTGGCCAACAATGCCTTCACCCATTCCGTGTGCCGTTCCCGTTCCAGGATGATGCGGCGTACGCGCACCAGTGCCACGGCGATGGTGTAGAACCAGGCAGCGAAGGCCATCACCAGCATGCCCTGGAGCATGATGGCATCCATGCTGGTGCCGCTGGGCTTGATGGTGGCGCCCTGGTGCAGGGTGTTCCACCACTTCACCGAGAAATAGATGATGGGCACGTTGATGGCGCCGATGAGGGTGAGCAGGGAACCCGCCCGGTCACCCCGCTTGATGTCGTCGATGGCGGCCCACAGGGCGATGATGCCCACGTACAGGAACAGCAGGATCAGCTCCGAGGTCAGGCGTGCGTCCCACACCCACCAGGCGCCCCACATGGGCTTACCCCACCAGGCGCCCGTCCACAGAGCGACGAAGGTGAACATGGCACCGGTGGGGGCCAGGGCTCGGGCCATCATGAAAGAGAGGCGCGTGTTGAAGGCCAGGCCGATGGCGCCCCAGAAGGCCATGACCAGGTAGATGAACATCGACATCCAGGCCGCCGGCACGTGGATGAAGATGATGCGGTAGGCCTCACTCTGTTGGAAGTCCGTGGGTGCCACGAAGAAACCGACGTAGAGGCCCCATACGGTGAGCAGGCCCGCCCCCCAGGCGAACCAGGGGATGAGTCTGCCGGCGAGGTGGTAGAAGGTGGCGGGGGAGGCGTAGGCATAGAGGTTCATTCCAGGGACACTCGTAGGGCTGCGGCAGCGATCCAGGGTGCAATCATAAGGGAAAGGACCAGGAACGAACCCAATAAAGACAGATGCGCCTCGGATCCGGTTCCCGCCATGGCGCCGTCGACTGCGCCGGCGCCGAAGATCAGGGCGGGGATGTAGAGGGGCAGAATCAGCAGGGTGAGCAGCACACCGCCGCCGCGCAGACCCAGGGTGAGGGCGGCGCCCACCCCGCCCAGGAGGGAGAGGATGGGTGTGCCCAACAGCAGCGAGACTTCCAGGGTGAGGATGGCCTGTGCCGGCAGGTTGAACTGCAGCCCCAGCACGGGGGCGATGAGCAGCAGCGGGATACCGTAGATCAGCCAGTGGGCAAGCGACTTGCCCAGCACGAGCAGCACGGTGGGCTCGGGCGAGAGGATCATGTGTTCCAGGCTGCCGTCGCGGTGATCGTCGGCAAACAGGCGCGAGAGCGACAGCAGGGAGGCGAGGGTTGCCGCCACCCACAGCACACCTGGGCCGATTCGGGACAGCATCTCGGGCTCGGGTCCCACCCCAAGGGGGAAGAGGCTCGCCACCATGACGAAGAAGAACTGGGCGATGAGCCAGTCGCCGCGGCGGCGGGCGGCAAGTGTCAGATCCCGACGCAGGACGGCAAGGAGGAATCGGTGCATCAGTGCGTCATCCCGTCAGGCCATTTCAGGGATGGCGACCTTGCCCACCAGCAGGCGCTGCACCGGCATCCCGTCCAGGTTCAGGGTCTGATGCGTGGTGGCCACTGCCAGGCCACCCCCCGCCAGGTGATCGCGAATGAGCTGCTCCATCAGGGCCACGGCATGCACATCCAGGCCGGTAAGTGGCTCGTCCAGGATCCACAGCTTGGCAGTCGCCATCAGCAGGGCGGCCAGGGCCACCCGGCGGCGCTGACCAAAGGAAAGGACGCGGCAGGGCAGGTCCAGACAGCGGGCCAGCCCCAGGCGTTCGAGCATGGCAGTGGCCCTTGCCTCGTCGAAGGCTCGACCCTGCAGGCCCTCGGCAAAACGCAAATTCTCGACCGGGTTCAAATCCTCTTTCACGCCGTTGGCGTGGCCCAGATACATCATCTCGGCGTGGTAGCTATCCCGCTGTCTTTGGATGACCTCGCCACGCCAGCGCACCTCGCCTTTGTCCGGACGGGCAAGGCCGGTGAGCAGCCGCAGCAGGCTGGTCTTGCCCTGGCCGTTGCCGCCCTGCACCAACAGGAGTTCTCCGCTGCGGACCGTGAAATTCATGTCCTTGAACAACAGCCGCTCGCCGCGGGTACAGGCGAGGTCATGAACGGAAAGTAGTGCTTCGTCGGGCATTCGGTGCCCTCAAGAACAGAATCAAGATAGTAACGGACGAAGCGGGGTGATAAAACCCGGCTCTCAATAAAAAGGAGCGGATCGCTCCGCTCCCCCCGAGAACCGGTCGGGCATCGTCGGATGCCCGCTTACATCGTTACTTCTTGGGTACGTAGGGCCTCCAGGCGTCCTCACCCAGGGCGTCGACGGCGCGTTTGCCGGAGTAAGGCAAACGGGCCGGACCGGGCGGCAGCTGGTTCGGAGTAGGCGGCGTCGGCGTGGTGGAGTTCTCGCGTCCAACCTTGGCCATGATCACGTCCACGCCCATCGCCTTCTTGATCATGTTGATGCCTTCGAGGGAGGCGTCAACCGACCGCGTCAGCGACTCGCGTGCTTCCTGCGGGTTGTGGAAGCCCACCGAGTTCTCGGCGGTCCACCATTCCCAATAGAGGGTGGCGTCGTACTGCAGGTCGTAGGCCTTGGCCAGGATCTCGTCGGAGACCTTGCCGCTCCACTGTGCGCGGTTGATCCAGTCGATCAAGTCGGACAAGTGATGCTCTGCCTTCATGATCTTGCCACGGATGTATGCCTGGATGGAATCGATCTGGTACAGCGCTTCCTTCTCGCTCCAGTCCTTGTGGCAGGTCAGGCAGGTTTCCTTGATGCGGTAGCGCGGCGATTTCTGCGCGTGTGTGGTCCACACCTTGCCGTTGGCTGCCTTCTGCTTCGGCATGTGGCAGTCCTTGCACTCCACGCCGGCGCGCTCATGCTTGGATTCCCAGAAGACCTCGGTTTCCGGATGCTGGATCTTCGGCAGGAAAGCGCCGGTCCACGTGTGCTTGTAGTCCTTGAACTTGTATTGGTCCACCGCGACGCTCTTGTAGTCGGCTACCTTCGCCCACTGGAACAGGTTGGTGCGACGGTCCGCCATGCCCACGGGGGTGTGGTTCTTAGGATCGGAGCAGTCCCAACCGGTGCCGCAGGTGTATTCCACGTGGCACTGGGCACACATCACCACGGAGTCGGACCTGGACAGGAGGCCGATGGCGCGGAAGTCCTCGCCGCCACGCTTGAAGGTGACTTTGGTCATCTTCGACTGCTCGCTCTT
The DNA here is from genome assembly GCA_938038385.1 of uncultured Burkholderiales bacterium. Classification (GTDB taxonomy): domain Bacteria; phylum Pseudomonadota; class Gammaproteobacteria; order Burkholderiales; family Thiobacillaceae; genus JANWZL01. The sequence continues at coordinate 1,135 of CALHRD010000037.1, read as the reverse complement.
CACCGGATCGTAGGGATAGGTGCCGAGCTTGCGGTCCACCACGGCGTTGATCAGCGCATCGCGCACCACCCGAGGCTGCGTGGAGTGCGGGTCGTGGCACATGTAGCAATTCATCGGATGGCTCATGGCACGCGCGAATTCGACCGTGGACGAGGTACGGGACCACTTGGCCTTGGGATCCGGATCGCCCATGTACTTCCAGTCGAGGATGTGATCCTGCGTCTTGCAGTTCATGCACACCGGGTTCACCGCGGTCACGGTCTGGCGCAAGAAGCGCTTCTGCTCGGAAGTGCTGGGCTCCAGGTCACGCACCACGTTCCAGGCGCCGTTGGCGGCCAGTTCGGCCTTGGACTGGTAGGTCCAGTCCTTCCACTGCATGCGGCCGCCGAAGGAGCGGTCCACCACCCACTGATCGACCAGCATGAAGGCGTGCGAACGGGGTTCGGCATGCTCCTTGGTGAAGCCGAAGCCGTCGACGAGTTTGTCGAACTTCGGCGATACCCCCCTGGGATCGGCCTTTTCGTGCCGCGCCTTGGATTCCAGGTTGATCTCCACGAAGGAGTTGTACTGGGCCATATGGCAGGTTGCACAGGCGCGGTGGTCCTTGATGGTCACCGGCCTGGCGCCCTGTGTCAGGTGCTCGGTGGTCTTTTCGTGGCAGTGGGCGCAGTTCACGGAGGCATGCCGGCTATCGGCATGGAACTCCTTGATCTGGGTGTGACAGCCATAACAGACATTCACGTCCACCGGTTTGATCGGGGGTTTTTTCTCCCCGGATGCGCCGCCGTAGTCGGCGCTGGCACTCACAGCGAACAGGGCACATAGCGCCGCTGCTGCGAGATTGCCGAGCCATCGCAGTTGTCTCATCACAGCTCTCCTTTGCGTGAGGTTGGTGCGTTGGGATCCACCGGCCGGCTGGCCGGTGGGTCGGGTACAACAGTACTGCCTGGGTGGGTATTTTCTTGCTAGTGAAGCAACCTGGCTTTGACGACCATCAAGAGAACGCATCGGCCAGGACGTTGCGCACCCAGCCGTCGGCGTACTCGGCCTCGAGCCTGCGGTAGATCGGCGGCAGGGGCGACTTGTCGGGCAGGGTCAGCATCGACACGCCGCTGCCGGCCGGGATGTACTTGAA
>CALHRD010000036.1 GCA_938038385.1 uncultured Burkholderiales bacterium | reverse complement strand
GCCAGATAGGTGCCGTAGCGCTTGCCCACGTCCGGCTCCAGTTGCAAGGACTTCACCGTGGCCATGCCGGCGAGGTATTCGGTGAGGAAAGCCTGATTGCGCGCGCCGAGCAGGAACTGCTTGTCCAGCCGTTCGCGGAAGACGGGCACCATGAACAGGCTGGCGGTGACGATCAGCGTCATGATGCCCACGGCAATCAGCGTGAGCTGCCAGCTGTAGGAGAACATCACGGCAAGGAAGATGAGCAGGAAGGGTAGGTCGAGCACCAGGCTCACCGCCGCGCCGGAGATGAACTCGCGCAACTGCTCCACACCGTGCAGCCGCGCGACCAAGGTGCCGGTGGGCCGCGCCTCGAAGTACGGCAGCGGCAGGTGCAACAGATGCTTCAGTACCTTCTCGCCCAGCACGGCATCAATGCGGCTACCGGTGTGCAGCACCAGATACTGGCGAAGCCAGCTCATGCCGCTGGTAAAGAGCATGAACACCACCAGCGCCACGCCAAGCACGATGAGGGTACTTTCCGAATGGTGGGCGATGACCTTGTCGATGATCACCTGGGTGAACAGGGGCGTGGCCAGCCCCACGAGCTGGATGGCGAGACTTGCCAGGAGCACGTCGCGCCAGATGCGCTTGTGGCGCAGCAACTCGGGCACGAACCAGGAGAAGCCGAAGGGCTTTTTCTGGGCCTCGGGCGATTCGGCGCGGCTGACGGATTCCGATACCGGCGGGTCGGCTTGGGCTACCAGTAGCAGAACCGGCGCGGCCTGGATGCGGGCGGCCTCACACGTTACGGTTTCCGGCGCGGACTGGCCAGGCTTGACCCAAGCCAGGGTATCGTCGCCGTGCTGGACGATCAGCGCCGGGGTGAGCGGGGTGCGGGATGGCGGTTGGGGTGAAGCGGTGCCTGCCGCTTCAGGAGATGCTGCGTGGGTGGTTTCAGGAACTGAGGCAGCCAGCAACGCTACGGCAGGCAATGGCAAAGCCGACAGCCCCGCTTCGGGCCAGTGCGCCAACCCGGCCTTGAGGCCGAGCGCACCCAAGGCCTCGATCAGCGTGGGCAGATCAATTGGCGGCGGAAAACGCTTGATTACCAGCTCGGCATCAAAGGGCTGGCGATAGAGACCGGCCAGACTCGCCAGGAGCCACAGCGCGGCTTGTGTTTCTACGTGTTCTTCCGGATCGGCAACAGTGTCCTGATGCACTCCCTGCATGCTTTGTTCTTCTTTGTCATTGGTTATTTACGGCAAACGGATTATGCGATTGTAATGGGGGGGGGCTGTCAATAGCAATATGGCATTTTGTCGCAGGATTTTTTCGGAAGTGTTGCACTTGCGAGACAGGAGTGTGCGCATGCACACGCGGACACGTCATTGGCGTGATCCCCCGGCGGCGGGGCCACAGCGTGCTCCTGCGGAGTTCGCGTGAAACGGACAAACGCCCGAAACCTTCCGCACTGGCCCGAAGGGTTACGCAGGCGTTGGGAGAGCTAGTTTGAAATCGGTGGTATATTCCACCACCATTTAAGTACAATGGTTTGAGTAACGAAGCTCAAGTCGTTTCAGGTGATCTGTGTGCAATAAGTCGCACACGACCGCTTCACCTGATCAGCCGGATTGGGTCAGCATTTAAGCCCTATCTTGGCCCCACCATACCTGAAGCTATGTTGCACTCGCTTCAGCTGTATGAGGTCCGCGCTGGAGATGGCTGTAACGCATTGACCGGCATTGGATATCTCGGGGTTTTGACCCAGGAAGTGGCGCGCAACATGCCCGAGCGACCGTCTGTTCTCTCTCGGATCTAGCGGGGTATGGGCTCACTCTAAAACGGCCGTTCCCTTCCTGAGTAACCACCACGGACTCATGATGCTGCGGTCGCTGAGTCTTTGGCCATGATGCGTATAAGCGGCCATGGACTGAACAGTATGACCCCCTCGACCGAGCACGGAATCGTGCAGCATGCGGGCAAGGGCGAAATTCACGGCGCATGCCTGTATCAGGGACGATCCTCAGTGTGCGGGCATGTCTCACAGGAGACAAGCCCACGAACGACTCGATCAGACACGCATAATTACAGCTGGGATGCTCGGCGAGTTAGACGGCCGAGCATCTACGAATTCACAGCGCTGATTTTTCAGGGCGGTGCAGTTACCCGTTATGGGGGCGGCATGGCTGGCATGGCTTTCATACAGGTGAACTTGACCAAGGATTCCTCGTGAAACGGGAACAATGGCAGGACGATACCTTTCTCGATGTACTTGAAGAGCCCCATCAAAGTCTCGTCGTCAACGATTGCCAAGCGTAGCGTCGCCGACCTCATGCCCGCCCCGACAAGGGGTATTGCAGCGACCATACCCAGGCCAAGGCCGGGTCTGCTCGGCAGGGCGACATCCAAGCCTGACACCGTCTGATGCAGCTTGGCCTTGAGGTGATAGGTGCTTTTGTAGCCCTCTGCCTCCGGGGCATGGCCAAAGATCTCCAGGTGTGCCGCATCAGGACGCTTGAGCTGAAAATAGGCTGTGCGCTTGTCGAGGATCGGCTCGCCAGACTCTAGCAATGCCGTGAGCGAGCATCGACCGGTTTTTTCACGACTGGGTAGGGTGTGCTCACAGTCACACGCGTTGGAGTAAACGTAGCTGACCCAGTCCTCAGGAATCGGTTTACTTTCTGGCATGGGCGGCGCACCCGCAGGCGATGTTACCGGTGTGGAAGCACACCCCATCAGAACCATTGCGAGCACCATCATCAATAACTTTTTCATGGCGCCTACCGATGTTGACAGCCGTGGACTCACCGGGCAAGTCTGGGGAATCGGCGACATCTGGCCAATTCGTCACTGATAGACCAGGGAGGTGATTGCGCCGCGCCAATAGGGCAGACGGCCGTCGGGCGTAATCCAGGCAACCTCTCCCTCAATGGGCACGAGCAGACCGTCGCGCCGCTGGTAATTGTAAAGACGGGCCTCCCAAGGGGTGGGGATGATCCTCCCGCCTACCGTGCGACCGCGCGCCTCCGCCCGGATTGCCTCGATCAGACCATTCGGTCCGAAATGAAAGGTCATCGACAAGGTAATTGCGCCATCGACCAGCGTGGCACGGGCGGTCCCGTCGTCTATGGGCTCCCAGCGTATACCCTGGCTAGGCAGGAGGGCGGTCGGGTACCAGGCGGCCTCGGCCAGGAAGCGCATCAGCTCGCCACGCGCGACCTCGCCGCGGTCGCGTAATTGCGCGAGGGGTATGAGCCCTAGGACGGCAGGCTCGAGGATGCCTTCGCCCGCGACATAGGCGTCGTGCACATGCACGGCGAGCCCAGGCGCCATGGCCACCCGCCCATCCCAGACGAAACCGGGGCGGCGCGTGACCACCCGCTGCCGTGAGGTGAAGGGCTTCCATTGATCGATCTCCAGGCCCATGTTGAAGACGCCCTTGTGCATCACATCAGCGGCGCGGATCATCGGGGTTCCAGCTGGCAGCGCCTGGCGCAGGTGGCGCGCCACGGGATGGGGGAGCGTCGCGAGTTCCTGCGGATCGAAGCGCTCGATCGGCGGTGGTAAGCGCGCCGATTCCAGGCGATCCAATAACGCCTGGGTCTTCATGGCCCAGCGCCTCTGGCCGAGACCCCACAGACCGATGGCGATGAACAGCAGGCTCGTCAAGCCGAACAACAACCACCGCATGGGATCTCCCATCCTTTCGGCGTTCAGGCCGAGCACTCCAATACGGCATCCACCGGACGCCTTGGGGTGGCAGGCAGTACGTCGGTCGGATAGCCCCAGCGCAGTAGGAGCTGGGGGGACGCCGCAGTGCCGACCAGGGCTTGCAGTTGCGGCCGCAGTGTCTCGACCTGGATGGGCTGGTTAAGGTAGGAGGCCTGGAGCCCCTGACGACAACCAGCGAGCAGGGCGCGTTGCAGCGCCTGCCCGGTGGTCAGCCAGGCCAGGACATCGTCGGCATCGGTGAGCAACAGGGCGAGCCAGGGCGATCCGCTTGCCAGCTGCTGGTCCTTGGCCGCGACGCCGTTTCCCAGGTCGAAGGTACGCACCACCGCTTGGGCGAGGGGGGCAGCGAGCCCAGGGATCGTCAGTCCGTCACCCTGGCGGCGCGGATGCATCCACATGGCTAGTTCGCGCCGCCAGCGTGGGTCATCCCATTGCTGGCGATCACCCGCGGCGACGAGCTCGGCCGCCCGGGTCTTCTGCTCGTGATCGAGAGTGATGAACGTCGCGCCCTCGCTGAGCGTGGCCTGTTCGACCGCCTGCCTGACCTCAGTGGCTACCGGTCGGTCCGCGAACGCCTTGCGACAGGTGCGGCGCTGAACGAGCCATGCCGCCAAGGCAGCCAGCTCAGCATCGACAGGGCCGTCGATCACCTCCATGTGGGCCAGCCAATCGGAGGCCGGTCCCGCGGGCAGGATGAGTGTTTCTATGGCCAGCCCGCGGGCGGCAGCCGCCACGCGCAAGGCCATCAGGGCTGCGCCGCAGCTGATGGTCAGTTCCCGGTCATGGGGGTCGTTGACCGGTAGGGCGCGTGTGCGGTCTGCCCATAGGTCTATCGCGTCGGCGTCTGCGCGAAAGCGCCAGGGTTGGGTGTTGTGGCTCGAGGGGGCCGTCGTGGCCTGCTCGATGAGGGCATAGAGCGTTTCGGTGGAGAGCATGGCGGAGATCCAAGCAGTGTTATGCGCCACCTGTTCTGCTGTCCCAGCCAAGAGTGGCGCACGGAAGATTCCCAGGATGAGGCGAGTGTCTAGACTTGAAGCATAGACGCTCAATGGACGGCCCGCCTGACAGAATATGGACATTGCAACAACGCCACCGTCTTGCGCTAACCTGCGGCTGCCTTCAGCGCGCACGCGGATGCTGTGTGCGGCCCTAGAGCTTGCGCTGTGTCTGCTGCTCCTCTGCGGCGACTTCGCCCGCGCCGACGATCTCTGGGTGCGCACAGCCCCCGACGGTCAACCGGAGGTGCAGCTCTACTTCTACTGGGCCCTGACCTGCCCCCACTGTACCGCTGCCCACCCCCACGTCGAGGCGATCCCGCAGGCACGGCCCTGGGTGCGGTTGCACGCCCTGGAACTGACGCGGCAGCCGGAGAACATCGCACGCTATCAGGCCATGGCCGGTCAGCTCGGCCAGGAAGCGGCCTCCGTGCCGGCCTTCCTGTTCTGCGGCGAGATGGTGGTCGGCTGGGGCAACGACGAGACCACCGGCGCCTATCTGCGTCAGCGTCTCGACGAGTGCCACGCGCGCATCCTGGCATCGGGCGCTGTGACGACTGCCTCGCCCCCAGCCCAGCCCCCCTCTGCCATCCGCCTGCCCATGCTGGGCGACGTGGACCCCGCAAGCCTGTCCCTGCCGACCCTCACCCTGGTCCTGGCCGGGCTGGACGCCTTCAATCCCTGTGCCTTTTTCGTGTTGCTGTTCCTGCTCTCCATGATGGCGCACCAGAGGGACCGGACGCGCATGCTCAGCATCGGCAGCGTGTTCGTGCTGGTCTCGGGGGTGATGTATTTCGCCTTCATGGCCGCCTGGCTCAACGTCTTCCAGCTCTTCGGCCACCTCGCCTGGGTGACCCTGGCGGCGGGCGCTTTGGCGGTGTTCGTGGGGCTGGTGAACGTGAAGGACTTCTTCCTGTTCGGACGCGGCCTCAGCCTGTCAATCCCGGAATCGAAGAAGCCTGACCTCTTCCGCCGGGCGCGCGCCATCCTCAATGCGGAGAACCTGCCCGCCATGCTGGCGGCCACCCTGTTCCTCGCCATAGCCGCCAACTTCTACGAACTGCTGTGTACCGCGGGCTTCCCCATGGTCTACACGCGGCTGCTGACCCTGGCCGACCTGACCACCGCGGCGCGCTATGGCTACCTGGCAGCCTACAACGTGATCTACGTGGTGCCCCTGGCGCTGATCGTCGTCGCCTTCGCCCGCACCCTGGGCGCGCGCAAGCTCACCGAACGGGAGGGGCGGCTGCTCAAACTCATGTCGGGCCTGATGATGCTGCAGCTGGGCGGCCTGCTGCTGCTGGCGCCGGAACTGATCAGCCGGGTGGGCGTCGCCTTCGGCCTGATGGCAGTGGCGGTGGGGCTGACCTGGGTCGCCGCCCGTCTGACCCGGACGCAGGCGCGTGGGTGACCCTGTATCGCAGGGCTGCAGGCGCGCAACAGGGCGCCGGGCATCAGGCAGCCACCGGACGGGCGGCTTGCCGTCAGCCTTGACGCCTCTGTGCACCCCATGCACCGCACCCCAGGCGATCTCGTCACCATCACGGCGATGAACTATAGTGCCTGCCGCCGGACATAACCTCATCGCGGGGGAAGATTCCTCACCGCCGCCCCTTCGAATAATGACTATCTCAGGACCCTTCATGATTTGCAGACCACTGCCCCTGCTGGCGCTCGTGGTGACCCTGGCCGGCTGCGGCGGCGATGCGCAACAGAAGCCATCCGGAGGGCCCGGACCAGGCGGATCCGGGGGACTGCCACCGCCGGAGGTGGAGGTCATCCAGGTCGAACGCGGCGACGCGCTGCTGACGCCCGAACTGCCCGGCCGCATCGAGGCAGTGCGCACGGCCCAGGTGCGGGCCCGGGTGGAGGGCATCGTGGAGCGGCGCCTGTTCACCGAGGGTTCGGAGGTGCGCGCCGGTCAGGCGCTGTTCCGCCTGGACGACCGGCCCTATCGCGCCGCGGCGCAGGCGGCCGAGGCCGAGGCGGAGGTCCGGCGCATCCAGCTCGGTCGCCTGGAATCCCTGCTGCCGATGAAGGCGGTGAGCCAGCAGGAGGTGGACCTGGCGCGCGCCCAGGTCAAGCAGGCGGAGGCGCAGCTCGCGCGCGCGCGGCTCGATCTGGAGAACACCACGGTGCCCGCCCCCATCGCCGGGCACATCGGCCGCGCGCTGGTGACCGAGGGGGCGCTGGTCGGGCGCGGCGAGGCGACGCTGATGGCGGTGATCGAGCAGCTCGATCCGGTACATGTGCTCTTCACCCAGCCCAACGCCGAGGTGCTGCGCTTCCAGGCCGCCCTCGCCGGCGGCAGGCTCAAGGCCAGCGCGCAGCAGACGGTGGAGCTGATCCTGGAGGACGGCCGGCCCTATGCGCGCAAGGGCCGTCTGCTGACCCGCGACATGAGCGTGGACCCGACCACGGGTGCCATCACCCTGAAGGCGGAATTTCCCAACCCGCAACGCCAGCTGCTGCCGGGCACCTTCGTGCGTGTGCGGCTGGCGCAGGGGGTGGCCGAGGCGGCGGTCAGGGTGCCGCAGCGCGCGGTGCTGACCGGCCCGCAGGGGCAATACGTGCTGCTGGTGGACGCACAGAACAAGGCCACGCCGCAGCCGGTCAGGGTGGGCAGCATGGCCGGGGCCGACTTCGTCATCGAGGAGGGACTCCAAGGCGGCGAGACCCTCATCGTCAACGGCCTGCAGAAGGCGAGACCGGGCACGGTGGTGAGCGCGGTGCCGGCGCGGCCGGCGAACTGATGGCCCGCTTCTTCATCCACCGGCCCATCTTCGCCTGGGTCATCGCCATCCTGATCCTGCTGGCCGGGGCGATCGCGCTCAAGAATCTGCCGGTGTCGCAGTATCCGCAGGTGGCGCCGCCGCAAATCGCCTTCAACGTCACATACCCCGGTGCCTCGGCCCAGGTCGTCGAGGACACGGTGATCCGGCTGATCGAGCAGGAGATGAACGGCATCGAGCGGCTGCTGTACATGGAGGCGTCCTCCGAGCTGGGCGCCGGCAGCGTGACGCTGACCTTCGAGCCCGGCACCAACATCGATCTCGCCGCCGTCGAGGCGCAGAACCGTTATCGGCGCGTCGAGGCCAGGCTGCCGGAGGAGGTGCGGCGGCTGGGGGTGCCGGTGACCAAGCCGCAGCGCAACTACCTGCTGTTCGTCGCCATCCACTCGCCGGACAACAGCCGGAGCGCCATCGATCTGGGCAGCTTCGCCGCCGCCAACGTGCTGGAGTCGGTGCGCCGCGTGCCGGGCGTGGGCGAGGCCATCCTGTTCGGCACCGAGTACTCGATGCGCATCTGGCTCAGGCCCGAGAGCCTCACCGCCTACGGCCTCACGCCGGGGGACGTGCGCCGGGCCCTGCAGGCGCAGAACGTGCAACTGGCCACCGGTGAACTGAATCAGGCCCCCGCCGCCGCCGGCGCCGAGGTCAACGCGGTGATCGTCACGCGCGGCCGGCTCGGCACACCGGAGGAGTTCGGCGAGGTGGTGGTGCGCGCGCTGCCCAACGGCTCGACGGTGAAGGTGAAGGACGTCGCCCGCGTCGAGCTCGGCGCCGAGAACTACGAGCGCTATGCGCGGCTCGACGGTCAGCCCAACGCCGCCATCGCCATCCGCGTCGCGCCCGGCGCCAATGCGCTGGACGTGGCGCGCGCGGTCAAGGCGCGCATGGCGGAACTCGAGCGCTTCTTCCCGGCGGGCATCGCCTGGACCGTGCCTTACGACACCTCGCGCTTCGTCGAGATCTCCATCTTCGAGGTGGTCAAGACCCTGGGCGAGGCGATGCTCCTGGTGTTCCTGGTGATGTACGTGTTTCTGGGGCACTGGCGCACCACGCTGATCCCCGCCGTGGTGGTGCCGGTAGCGCTGGCCGGGGCGACGGCCGGGCTCTATGCCTTCGGTTTCTCCATCAACGTGCTGACGCTGTTCGCCATGGTGCTGGCCATCGGCATCCTGGTCGACGACGCCATCGTCGTGGTCGAGAACGTCGAGCGCATCATGCGCGAGGAGGGGTTGGCGCCGCTGCCGGCCACGCTCAAGGCCATGGATCAGATCCTGGGGGCCATCCTGGGCATCTCCGTGGTGCTCTCGGCGGTGTTCATGCCCATGCTCTTCTTCGGCGGCTCGGTCGGCGCAATCTACCGGCAGTTCGCCGCCACCCTCATCCTGACCATGGGCTTTTCCGTCCTCATGGCCCTGTCGCTCACGCCGGCCATGTGCGCCACCTTCCTCAGGCCGGGCAACGAGGAAAAGGACCGCAAGCGCTTGTTCAACCGCGGCTTCGAGGCCGTGCGCACGGGCTATGTCGGGCTCACAACGCGCATGCTGCGGCGTGCCGGGCGCTGGATGGTGGTGTACCTGGCGGTGGTCGTCGCCACCGGCTGGATGTTCACGCGCCTGCCCGGCAGCTTCCTGCCGGAGGAGGACCAGGGCTATTTCATCACCCTGGTGCAACTGCCCGCCGGGGCGACACAGGCGCGCACGGTGGAGGTGCTGTCGCGGGTGGAGCAGTACTATCTGCAGCAACCCGAGGTGGAACGGGTGGTGGGGGTGGTCGGCTTTTCCTTCTTCGGCCGCGGGCAGAACGCGGCGCTCGCCTTCGTGCGTCTGAAGGACTGGGACGAGCGCGAGGGACGCGGGCGCTCCGCGCGTGGCGTCATCGACCGGGCCATGGGCCAGCTCGTGCGCATCAAGGACGCCGTGATCTTCGCCGTCAACCCGCCGCCCATCCCAGAACTGGGCGCGGTGGGCGGCTTCGACTTCCGCCTGCTGGACCGCGCCGGCCAGGGCCGCGAGGCGCTGATGGAGGCGCGCAACCAGCTCCTGGGCCTGGCCGCCCAGGACGGCCGGCTGGTGGGCGTGCGGCCCGAGGGCCAGGAGCCAGGCCCCCAGGTCTTCCTGCGCATCGATCGCGCCAAGGCGCAGACCCTGCAAATCGACATGGCCGAGCTCAACGACACCCTCACCGCCGCCGTGGGCGTGGCCTACGTCAACGATTTCGTGCGCCAGGGCCGCATCCTGCGCGTGCAGATGCAGGCCGACTCGGACCTGCGCGCCACGCCGGAGGACCTGCTGCGGCTGCCGGTGCGCAACCGTCTGGGCCAGGTCGTGCTGCTGGGCGAGATCGCGCAGCCCGAGTGGATCGTGGGCCTGCCCAAGCTGGACCGCTACAACGGCAATGCGTCGATGAAGATCGCCGGCAACCCGGCGCCCGGCCGTTCCACCGGCGAGGCCATGCAGGCCATGGAGGAACTCGCCGCCAAACTGCCGGCGGGTTTCGCCTTCGAGTGGTCCGGCACCTCCTTCGAGGAGCGACTGGCCGGCGCCCAGGCCCCCCTGCTCTTCGCCCTGTCGCTGCTGGTGGTCTTCCTGGCGCTGGCCGCGTTGTACGAGAGCTGGGCGGTGCCTCTCGCCGTGATCCTGGTGGTACCCCTGGGCGTGCTGGGTTCGGTGCTGGCGGTGGAATTGCGCGACCTGCCCAACGACGTCTTCTTCAAGGTGGGCCTGGTGGCCATCATCGGGCTGTCGGCCAAGAACGCCATCCTCATCGTCGAGTTCGCCCGCCAGATGCACCAGCAGGGCATGGACCTCACCGCAGCGACCCTGGAGGCCTGCCGGCTGCGCCTGCGCCCCATCCTCATGACCAGCTTTGCCTTCATCCTGGGCGTACTGCCGCTGGCCATCTCCACCGGGGCGGGCGCGGCCAGCCGCAACGCCGTGGGCACCGGCGTGATCGGCGGCATGCTGGCTGCCACCTTCCTCGCCATCTTCATGGTGCCGGTGTTCTACCTCATCGTGCGGCGGCTGTTCCCGGAGCGCTCGCGCACGGGAGGCGACACATGACGGCCAAAGCGGCAGCCCTGCTCGCCGGTCTCGGCCTCGTCCTGGGGGGCTGTGCCCAGTTGCCTGGGTATGAGCGTACCGAGCCGCCGATCGCGGCGGGCTGGCCGGCCTCGGCGGCCGTCGAGACCGGCGCCGAGCTGCGTATTCCCGCCGACTGGCGTGCCGCTTACCCCGATGCGCGACTGCAGGCGCTCATCGAAGCGGCCCTGCAGCACAACCGCGACCTGCGCCTGGCCACCGCCCGCATCGAAGAGGCGCGCGCGCAGCTCGGCCTGGCGCGTGCCGACCTGCGCCCTGGCGTCGACGCCACCGCGAGCGCCCTGACCCAGCGGGCCGACGGCGATGTATCCCGGCGCTTCCAGGCCGGCGTGCAGATGCCCGCCTACGAACTGGATTTCTGGGGACGGGTGCAAAGCCGCGACGAGGCCGCCCTGATGCGCTACCTCGCCAGTGAAGAGGCGGCACGCGCCGTGAGGCTGACCCTGATCGCCGACGTGGCCGAGGCCTATCTGCTGCAACTCGAACTCACGCAGCGCCTGCGGCTCACCCAGGCCACCCTGGCGAGCCGCGCCGAGACGCGCGAGATCGTCGCGCGGCGACGGGACGTGGGCCTGGCCGGCGACCTCGATGTGCTCCAGGCCGACGGCCTGCTCGCCCTCGGGCGCGCCGAGCTCGCCGCCCTGCAGCGCCAGCTCGCGGCCGCCGACAACGCCCTCACCCTGCTGGTGGGGAGCGTGCCGGACAGCCTGCCGCCGGGGCGCGGACTGGAGGCACAGGACCTCGTCGCCGAACTTGCACCCGGTTTGCCGGCCGAGGTGTTGCTGCGCCGGCCGGACGTCCTGGCGGCGGAGGCGCGGCTCAAGGCGGCCAACGCCGACATCGGCGCCGCGCGCGCCGCCTTCTTCCCGACCATCACCCTCACCGCCGCACTGGGGCTGGCCAGCCGCGGGCTGACCGACCTGTTCGACGCCGCCGGCGGCACCTGGCTGTTCCAGCCGGTCCTGAGATGGCCGTTGTTCGATGCCGGCCGCACACAGGCCGGAGTGGACCTCGCCCAGGCGCGCAGGCTCGCCGCGGTGGCCGAATACGAGCGGACCATCCAGCAGGCCTTCCGTGAGGTGGCCGACGGCCTGGCCGCCAGGCGCAATCTGGCGGAGCAACTCGCGGCCCAGCAGGCGCAGGCACGCGTCCAGGGCGAGCGCCTGCGGCTGGCCGAGGCGCGCTATCGGGCCGGGCTCACCAGCTTCCTCGACGTGCTGGACGCCCAGCGCGATCTGTACACGGCCGAGCAGGCGGTGGTGCAGACCCGGCGCGCCTGGCTCGCCAACACGGTGCGCCTGTACAAGGCACTGGGCGGCGGCATGGTGGAATCGCCCCATGTCGGCGGGTAAGCGGGTAGCATAAGCGGCCAACGACGACACGACCCGCCAGCGATGAATCGAGAAGACACCTTTCTGCGCCGCCTGTTCTGGATCTCCGTGGCCGTGGTGGCCGTGCTGCTCATCTGGCAGCTGCTGCCCTGGATCGAGCGCGCGCTGACCGGTCCGGCCGCGGTGCCGCGGGCGGTGACCCCGCGCGGCGACCTGGCCGAAGACGAGAAGAGCACCATCGAGATCTTCGAGCGCGCCAAGGGCTCGGTGGTGTTCATCACCACCCAGCGGCAGGTGATGGACCCTTGGACGCGCAACGTCTTCAACGTGCCGCGCGGCAGCGGCTCGGGTTTCTTCTGGGACGACCTCGGCCACGTGGTGACCAATTTCCATGTCATCGCCGGCGCCTCCGGGGCACGGGTGCGTCTGAACGACGGTCGCGACTATGCCGCCAGCCTGGTCGGCGCCAGCCCGGAACACGACCTGGCGGTGCTGCGCATCCGGGTGCCCACGGACCGGCCGCCACCGGTGCCGATCGGCAGCAGCGCCGACCTGCAGGTCGGCCAGAAGGTGTTCGCCATCGGTAATCCCTTCGGACTGGACTGGACGCTCACCACCGGCGTGGTCTCCGCCCTGGACCGCTCGATCTCCGGCAATGGCCGCACCATCGACCACCTGATCCAGACCGATGCCGCCATCAACCCAGGCAACTCCGGCGGTCCTCTGCTGGACAGCGCCGGTCGGCTGATCGGCATCAACACCGCGATCTTCAGCCCCTCCGGCGCCTCGGCCGGCATCGGTTTCGCCGTGCCGGTGGATACCGTGAACCGGGTGGTGCCGGAGCTCATCGCCACCGGCCGCTACACGCGGCCCACCCTGGGCATCGCCATCGACGACAACCTGAACCGCCAGATCACCCGGCGGCTGGGGGTCAGCGGGGTGGTGGTGCTGCGCGTGGAGCCCGACTCCCCGGCCGCGGCGGCGGGGTTGCGCGGCAGCCGCGTGGATGCGGAGGGCCGCTTCTATCCGGGCGACATCATCCAGAGCGTGGAGGGTGTGGAGGTGGACAGCGCCAGCCGCCTGCTCGCGCGCATGAACGACTTCCGCCCCAACGACCGCATCCGGCTCGGCATCCTGCGCGACGGCAAGGCGATGGAGCTTACGGTCGATCTCTGATCCGGCGCTGCACAGCCCCCTGTCCGGGCAGGTCGTCAATCCTTTGCCGACAGCGCCTGCGGCGGCAGGTACAGTCCCGGCTACCAGTCGGCGTGCCTGACCATCGCCGCGAAACGCCGCAGCAGGCTGGCGGATTCCGGGGTATCCCGGACGGTGGCGCGGATCGCCTCCCAGTCGCGTTCCGGGTTTTCGCAGCGGGCGGCCCGGACCTGGACATAGGTGTGCATGATGTGGGTGTCGAACTCGGGGTGAAACTGCACGCCCCAGGCGCGCTCGCCGACGCGGAAGGCATGGTGCGGCTCGTAGTCGTTGCCAGCCAGGTGCACTGCCTGCGCCGGCAGACGCAGCACGCTCTGGGCATGGGTGGCATGCGCGTAGAAGGCCTCGGGCAGATCCGCCAGCAGGGGATCCGTGCGCGCCGCCGGCGTGAGCCGCACCGGCACGGTGCCGACCTCGGGCCCGGCTGGGTGGTAGCCGACCTCGCCGCCGAGGGCATGGGCCAGGAGCTGGTGACCATAGCACACGCCGAGTATCGGCATGCCCATCGGTACGGCCTGCGCCACCCACCCGGCCAGGTCCTCGCTCCAGGGATCGCGATCGGTGACCATGGCGTGCGACCCGGTGATGACGATGCCGCTGACCGCACGGTGCGGGGGGAGACGGTCGCCGTCGGGGAGATTGACGACCTGTACCTCGGATGCGGCCAGGCCCAGACCGCGCACGAACCAGTCCTCGAAGTCACCGCAGCGCCGGGCGCAATCCGGCAGCGTCTGACCGGTCTTGGCGATCAACAGGGGGGACATGACAAGCGAGGGTCCGGCGGTTGACGTCCTTCGAATCTTCCACGAATCCCGCCGTCATCGACAATAGGACGATCGGTGGTGTAGAGATGAAACGGTTGGAGCCGGCGACGCCGTGTTGCCGTAAAGAGACTGTCCGTTGCCGGGACGGAATGTGCAGCGGGCCGATCAGCGGCTATGCAAGCGGAGTCGGTACACCTTGCCTTCCATCATCGCCGGCACCCAGAGGACGTTGCCGTCCAGGGCCAGGTCGGCCGGCCCTGCCATGACGGGGGCCTGGATGAGCTCCTGCCGTCCGGTGCGGGTGTCGAGCCAGTGCAGCACACCGGCGGGCTCGAATCGGACCCAGTTCGACACCACGTAGCGCTGGCCGCCCAGGCTGACGACCCCGTCGTACAGGCCCGAGGGGCTTGGCGTGTATTCACGCATCTGACTGGCCTGGTTGCCCGCGAGGCGGTATTGCCGGACCCTGCCGTTGGCTTGATTGTCGGAACCCCACTCCGCGACGGTCAGGATCTGCCCGCTCAGGTCGAGGCCGTTGGGGCCCTGCGGCGGCACGTCGAACCTGATCTCCTCGTAACCGGGACGCTGGGTGTGGATGACGTAGACCTTGTTCTGGTCGGTGGCCGACAGGAGCAGCCGGTGGCCGCTGAAGCCGGCGAAGGCGTTCAGGAAGCGCACCCCGGTAGCGGACAAGTCCAATTCGAAGACCTGTTTGCCGTCACTCATGCGCCAGCCCAGCACCCGGTCGATGTCCGCGACATACAGCACCCCGTTGTGGGCGAGCATGCCCTTGGGGGCGTTGAGCCCACTCTTCCACTTCAGCTCGCGCACATTGCCCTGGCGGTCGAGCCGGGAGATGAAGCCGTCGCCATCCTTGGCGAAGGGCTCCAGCTTCTCGCCCACGTTCGACACGTAGACATGCTCCCCCGCCACCACCACGCTCTCCGGCGAGGCGAAGCCGGCGATGACCTTGTCCAGGGCGGCCTTTGCGGCCTGTACCGGAGTTGCCAGCACGAGGGTTGAAAGCAAGCAAAGGACGTTTGCGATACGCATTGAGAACCTCCTGTGTCGAGGGCGCCAGGCTCCTGGCGTCGCACCCTGTTTACACCACCGCCCCACTCTCCTGCTTCACCGGCTTGATGAAATCCTCGCGCGACACGCCCAGCCACATGACGATGGGGCTGGCCACCAGCACCGACGAATAGGTGCCCACCACGATGCCGATGGCCAGGGCCATGGCGAAGCCGTGCAGGACCTCGCCGCCGAGGAACAGCATGGAAAGAACCATCATCAAGGTGGTGCCGCTGGTGATGATGGTGCGCGACAGGGTGGCGGTCTTGGCGTTGTCCATGATAGCCGCCACATCCGTCATGCGCGTCTTGCGGAAGTTCTCTCGGATGCGGTCGAACACCACCACCGTGTCGTTGACGGAATAGCCCAGCACGGCCAGCACCGCCGCCAGCACGGTGAGCGAGAACTCCCACTGGAACAGGGCAAAGATGCCCAGCACGATGAACACGTCGTGCGCCGTGGCAAAGATGGCGCCGATGGCGAAGCGCCACTCGAAGCGCAGGGCCAGGTAGATGACGATGCCGATGGACACCACCAGCAGGGCGAGCGCGCCGTCCTCGAACAACTCCTTGCCCACCTGCGGGCCGACGAACTCCACGCGGCGCAGATCGGCCCTGGGCTCCTGGGCGCGCAGGACGACGAGCACCTTCTCCGAGAGCTGCGCCGAGGTGACGCCCGCCTTTACCGGCAGGCGGATCAGCACGTCGGTGGAGGCGCCGAAGGTCTGCACCTGGGCATCGGCATAGCCGTTGCGCGCCAGATGGTTACGGATGGCGGGGATATCGGCGGCCGCAGGGTAGCCGATCTCCATCACCGTGCCGCCGGTGAAATCCACGCCCAGGTTGAGGCCCTTGAAGACGAGCAGGCCGATGGCGGCGAGGATGAAGGCGACCGAGAAGAAGATCGTCGAGCGCGCCCAGCGCATGAAAGGGATGTCGCGCTCGAGGCGGAACAGTTCGAGACTCATGGCGTGCCGTCCGTCAGATGGAGACCTTGGTCAGACGCTTGGCCCGGCCGTAGGTGAGGTTGACCGCGGCGCGGGAGACCATCACCGCGCTGAACATGGAAGTGAGGATGCCCAGACAGAGGGTCACCGCGAAGCCGCGCACCGGTCCCGACCCCAACCAGAAAAGGGCGAAGCCGGCGATCAGGGTGGTGATGTTGGCGTCCAGGATGGTGTCCCAGGCGCGGTCGTAGCCGGCGGCGATGGCCGCCTGTGGGCTCATGCCGTTGCGGATCTCCTCGCGGATGCGCTCGGCGATGATCACGTTGGCGTCGATGGCCATGCCCAGGGTGAGCGCGATGCCGGCGATGCCCGGCAGGGTGAGTGTGGCCTGCAGCATGGACAGCAGGGCAATGAGCAGGAACATGTTGGTGGCCAGGGCCAGCACGGCGATGAAGCCGAAGAACTGGTAATAGACCACCATGAACAGGGCGATGGCGGCAAAGCCGTAGAGCGTGGAGTTGAACCCCTTGGCGATGTTGTCCGCGCCCAGCGAAGGGCCGACGGTGCGCTCCTCGACGATCTCCATCGGCGCTGCCAGCGCCCCGGCGCGCAGCAGCAGGGCAACGTCGCGCGATTCCTCGGTAGAGTCCATACCGGTGATCTGCACGCGGCCGCCGCCGATCTCCTCGCGGATCACCGGCGCGGTCACCACCTCGGTCTTGCCCTTTTCGATGAGCAGGATGGCCATGCGGCGACCCACGTTCTCGCGCGTGACGTTCTTGAAGATGCGGGCGCCGCGCCCGTCCAGGTTGATGTGCACGGCGGGCTGGTTGTTCTGGTCGAAACCGGGCTGGGCATCGGTGATGTAGTCGCCGGTGAGGACCACCGCCTTTTTCACCAGGATCGGCTGGCCGTTACGCTCGAAATACAGCTCGTCGCCGAAGGGCACCTGGCCGCCGGCCACCGCCGCCTGCACGCGGGCCGGGTCCTGCATCGCCTCCTCGTCGACCATGCGCACCTCCAGGGTGGCGGTGCGGCCGAGGATCTCCTTGGCCTTGGCGGTGTCCTGCACGCCCGGTAGCTGGACCACCACCCGATCCACACCCTGCTGCTGGATCACCGGCTCGGCCACGCCCAGCTCATTGACCCGGTTGCGCAGCGTCAGCAGGTTCTGCTGCAGGGCGCTCTCCTGGGTCTTGAGCTGGGCGGGCTTGTTGAGGCTGGCCAGCAGCAGGAATTCCTCGCCGCTGCTGCGCTCGCGCAGCTCCAGGTCGGGATAGGTGTCGGCGATGAGCTTCCTCGCCTCGTCGCGCAGGGCCGCCTCGCGAAAGCGCAGGATGACCACGTCCTTGTCGCGGGTGAGGCCGGTGTAGCGGATCCTCTTCTCCCGGAGCAGGGTGCGGATGTCGCCGTGATAACGCTCGGCGGCCTTCTCCAGGGCCTTGGGCATGTCCACCTGCAGCAGGAAATGCACGCCACCGCGCAGATCCAGGCCCAGATACATCGGCAGCGCGCCGATGGCGGTGAGCCACTCGGGCGAGGCCGACAACAGGTTCAGCGCCACCGTGTAGCCCGGCCCCAAGGCCTGCTGCAGGACATCCTTGGCCTTGAGCTGGGTGTCGGTGTCGGCGAAGCGCACCTTGACGCTGCGCCCGTCCATGGCCACGCCCCGGCTCTGGATGCCGGCCTGGCCGAGGGCCACCTGTACCCGCTGCATGAGCGCGGTGTCCACCTTCTCGGTGGTGCGCACCGGCGAGACCTGCACCGCCGGCACCTCGCCATAGAAATTGGGCAGTGTGTAGAGCAGTCCGATCAGCAGGGCCGTGGCGATGACGACGTATTTCCAGAGGGGGTAGCGGTTCATGGGCAGCGGAATGGGTGATGGGGGATGAGGAAGGGGAGCGCAGGATCACGGGGAATCACGGTATAACGCATCCCCCGGCACGTCCCCCTTTCCTCAAAGATCCTTCATGGTGCCCTTGGGCAGGACGGTCTGGATGGCGCCGCGCTGGAAGATGCTCTGCACGCCCTTGGCCAGCTCAAGCGTGACGTACTGGTCCTTGATGTCCACCACACGGCCGAGCTGACCACCGGAGGTGATGACCTCGTCGCCCTTTTGCAGGGCCTCCTGCATCTTGCGCTGTTCCTTGGCCCGTTTCATCTGCGGCCGGATGATCAGGAACCAGAAGACGACGAAGATGACGATCAGCGGCAGAAAGCTCAGGAAAGGGTCCGGCTGCTCGGCCGGGGCGGCATGGGCGGGGGGGATCGGCATGCGAAGACTCCTGCTAGAAATTTTGTGATTCTAGCATGGGCGTTCAAGGCCTTCGCCGGTAAGCGCCACCCACTGCCGCGTCGGGCGGTACCGCCTGGGCGCTCACACCGGGCCGGCTCCCGTGCGGGCCCTGGCCGCATGGAAGGCGGCCACATGGTCGGCCAGGCTGCCGGCAGCGATGGCCTCGCGCAGCTCACGCATCAGCGTCTGGTAGTAGTGCAGGTTGTGCAGGGTGTTGAGCCGGCCGGCCAGGCTCTCGCCGGAACGGAACAGGTGATGCAGGTAGGCGCGGCTGAAATGGCGGCAGGTGTAACAATCACAGGTGGGATCGATCGGGCCGGTATCGGTGCGATGTCTGGCATTCTTGATCCTGAGGTCGCCCTGCCGGGTGAACAGGACGCCGTGACGGGCGTTGCGGGTGGGCATGACGCAATCGAACATGTCGATGCCCTGGGTGACCGCGTACACGATGTCCTCCGGCGTGCCCACCCCCATCAGGTAGCGCGGCCGGTCGGCCGGCAGCGCGGGCGCCATGTGGGCGATGATGCGCTGCATCTCGGCCTTGGGCTCGCCCACGGAGAGTCCGCCCAGGGCGTAGCCGTCGAAGCCGATGTCCGTCAGGGCAGCGAGCGAGCGGCTGCGCAGGTCCTCGTACATGCCCCCCTGCACGATACCGAACAGGGCGTTGGGATTGCCCGCGTGCGCCCGCTTCGAGCGCTCCGCCCAGCGCAGGGAGAGTTCCATGGACAGGCGGGCGGTATCCCGATCGGCCGGATAAGGCGTGCATTCATCGAAGATCATGACGATGTCCGCATCGAGCACGCGCTGGATCTGCATGCTCTTCTCCGGGCTGAGCATGAGCCGCTCGCCGTCGAGCGGCGAGGCGAAGCGCACGCCTTCCTCGGTGATCTTCCTGAGATGGGTCAGACTCCAGACCTGGAAGCCGCCGGAATCGGTGAGGATGGGCCCTGACCAGCCCATGAAGCCGTGCAGTCCGCCATGCGCGGCAATCACCTCCAGGCCGGGGCGCAGCCAGAGGTGGAAGGTGTTGCCGAGCACGATCTGCGCCCCCAGCGCGGCGACCTCCTCGGGCGTCACGGCCTTGACCACGCCATAGGTTCCCACCGGCATGAAAGCGGGGGTCTCCACGCTGCCGTGGGCAAGCTGCAGTCGGCCACGGCGGGCGGCGCCGTCGCGGGCCAGGAGTTCGAAATGCAAGAGATTCGCAGTGGGGCGGATACGGCGCGCCATTATCCCCCGAGGACGCCCCCAGCCCAAGACGGGGGCCGCGGTTCATGCCGGCAGGTGCGAGACCTCGGCCAACCGACACCCATCGCGCCCTTCGGCCTTGACGCGATACATCGCCGCGTCGGCGTTGCGCAGCAATTCCTCCTGGGTCCGGCCATGGTCCGGATAGAGGGCGATGCCGATGGAGGCCCCCACCTCGACCCGCTGACCCTGGATGTCCACGGGTTGTTGCACCGCGATCCGGATCTTGTCCGCCACTGCCCAGGCCTCTTCCGCGCTGTGGATGTCCTCCAGCATCACCACGAATTCGTCACCGGCCAGCCTGCCGGCGGTATCGCTCGCGCGCACGCTCTGGCGCATACGGCGGGCGACCTCGACGAGCAGCTGGTCGCCGGCACGGTGGCCCAGGGTATCGTTCACCGCCTTGAAGCGGTCCAGATCCACGAACATCAAGGCGAGCCGAGTGCGCTGACGCTGCGCGCGGGCGATGGCGTTGCCGATCAGATTGTCGATCAGCAGCCGGTTGGGCAGACCGGTGAGTTGGTCATAGGTGGCCAGCCACTCCCGCTCGGCGCTCACGGCCCGCACCCGTGCGAATACGAAATAGGCCACCGTCAGCCCGGTGAGCAAAAGAAGCAGCGCCACGGCCAGCAGCAGGCGCCGCGCCTCCTGCTGCAGTCGGTCGGAATGCGCGCCGATGTCGCGTGCATCGCGCTGTTGCAGGTCATAGAGCTCGGTCAAGGTGGAAAGCACCGCGTATTGCGTGGGCAGGACCCGTTCGTTCAGCAGACGCATCGCCTGCCCTGTCTCGCCGCGGTCTAGCAGTTCGAGCACCTCCAGGTGGAGGTGGTGAAAACGCTGTGACAGTGCGCTCTGGCGTTCGAGCAGGGCCTTTTCGTCGGCGCGCAGCGTCATGGCCAGCAGGTTCTGGCGCGCCCGGATGAAGAGCTCTGCCTGGCGGCCGAAGTCGGCGCGCAGCGCCTCGCGTTCGAAGGGATCACTGGCCAGGAACATGCGCTGCAGC
Organism: uncultured Burkholderiales bacterium; assembly: GCA_938038385.1. Taxonomy (GTDB): domain Bacteria; phylum Pseudomonadota; class Gammaproteobacteria; order Burkholderiales; family Thiobacillaceae; genus JANWZL01. The sequence continues at coordinate 23,388 of CALHRD010000036.1, read as the reverse complement.
AGCAGGATGCGCTCGCGGCCGGCGGCGTGCATTTCACCGACCAGGTTGAACTTGTTCAACCCCAGCTCGATGACCGTCTTGAGCTGCTGGCGTTGACTTTCGATCTGCCGCAGGCTGAGTGCGGTCTGCAGGGCCATCAGCCCAAGCAGCACGGAAAAGCCGATCACCAGCCAGACATGTTCCCCCCGTGCCTTGACGCCGGCGCGTGGCGGGTCCTTGGTCACTGCCGGGGGTTGCGTCGTCCTGATCCGACCGAACATGCTGCTGCAGTATCCTTTCACCTGGTCCAGGGCACTAGCCTGTGCAGCAACGATTACGGCAAGGCGGCGCAAAACTTGACCAAATGCTGAATACCAAGACTCTGAACCCGAGTGGTTGTCGCGGGACGCCGCGTGGGCCGGCCTTCAGTCCGACGGGTTGGGTGTCGGGCTGGAGCCCGACCTACGTGGCGAGCGAGAGCATCGACACGGATTCAGGAAATTCATCTTGCGTCACGCCAGCGGTGGACTGCGCCTGCGGGACGCTGTCCTGCCCCGCATCCGCCGGCGCGGCGGCCGGCCTCACTGCACCGTAAGGCCGTGTTCGAGCAGGATGGGGCTGCCATCTCCGGGTCGCAGGCTGAGGTAGGCGACCCAGCTGCCCGCGTCGAGCGGGCGCAGGGTGGCGTGATAGCCTGCCTCGCCATCGCCTTCGAGACGTATGGGCGCAGACGGCGCCTGACCGGGGCGGCCGGTGCTCAGGCGGATATCGACACCGTCCACGCCCCGCCCGCTCCGGTCCAGGACATGTACGCTGACCGGCAGCGACCGGTCTGCTCGCACGTCGCTCAGGCCGCTGATCTCCAGCCGCCAGCCCTGCTTGGCCAGGCGGTCCTCCATCTTCAGGTGCTGCGAGATGCCCTTGGCCGCGTCCTGACCGTGCTCCACCACGCCGGCGAAACCGGTGTAGACCACCTTGTCCCTGGCACCGGGCAGGAGCCAACCGGCCAGGGCCGGCGGCAGACCCTGACTGGCGATATGGACGAAGCCACCGTAGAGCACCGCGAGCACGGCGAAAAAACCCAGCATGAGCTTGGGCGCCCAATGCATGGAGGCGTCATGCCGGGCCTTATCGCCATAGAGCTGATAGAGCAGCACCGACACGGTCGGATAGGCCACCAGGTGCAGGGTGATGACGTCCAGTCCGGGCAGGCCACTCACCACCGCATGCGCCAGATAGGCGAAGCAGGTGATGCCGCCCGCAGTCAATGCCGCCCAGAAGTTGGACAGCCTGAGGCGTCTGCCCAGGGCATAGAACAGGGCAGTGACCAGCATGCCGCCGAAAAGAGTGATCAACAGGGTCATCCCTGCCTCCGGGTGAAGAAGTGGGCGGTATCGACCACAGTGTCGCCGCGGCCGTTACGGATGACGAACTCGAACTCGGTGATGCGCGCTGCGGACTCCGGGTCGAGATTGACGCTGGCCTGGAGAGTGACACTCTTGCCGTTGCGGATGGTGACGCGCTGGAAGTTGCCAAGGTCCAGGGCCCCCTCCGGCAGGCCCCGCGCCGTCACACTGAAGGTATCCGCCGAGCCGGAGATGTTGGTCAGCCGGATCTCGTAACGGTTGCGGATGCTGCCATCGGAGAGCACCACATATAGGGGCTGGCGCACCTGCTGGATGCTGTGTTCGAAACCCTGGCGGTGGGTCAGGTCATAGGCCATGTAAGCGGTCATCAGCACCAGGGCCAGGCCATAGCCCATGACCTTGAGCCGCTTCCAGTCCAGACGCGGGGGCGCGGGGACCGGGCGGGCAAGGTTCACCTCCGAGTCATAACGCACCAGGCCACGCGGGAAACCCATCTTGTCCATGATCTGGTTGCAGGCGTCCACGCACAGGCCGCAGGCGATGCACGGATACTGCAGGCCATCGCGGATGTCGATGCCCACCGGACAGACCTGCACGCACAGGCCGCAGTCGATGCAGTCGCCATGCCCCTTGGCCTGGCGCTCCTCACGCGTGCGCAGGCCGGTACGGGCGGCAACGCGCCCGGCACTGCCCTCGCCGCGCCGGCGGTCGTAGTGCACGGTGAGGGTCTCCGGGTCGTACATGGCGCTCTGGAAGCGCCCGTACGGACAGATGAACATGCACACGTGCTCGCGCAGCAGGCCGGCGGCCAGATAGGTGGTGACCGTGAGAGTGGCCACGGTGATGTAGGCCGCCGTCGCCGCCTCGCCCTGGAAGAAGCGCGTAAGCAGGTCCGGGGCGTAGCCGTAATAGAGCACGAAGGTCACGGCCGTCCAGAACGACAACAGGCCCCAGGCGAGCCGGGTCCCGCCCACCTTGAGCAGCTTCTCGCTATTGCTCCAGGGTGTCTTGGCCAGCTTGATGCGCTGCGGCCGCTCGCCCTGCAACCAGTGTTCGATCCAGATGAAGGCGTCGGTCCACAGGGTCTGGAAGCAGAAATAGCCGCAGAAGGCACGCCCCACCAGGGCGGTGATGAAGAACAACAGGACCGCCGAGATGAACAGCAGCAGGGAGAGCAGGAAGATGTCCTGCGGATAGATGGTCAGATCGAAGATCAGGAAGCGGCGGCCCGGAATGTCGAACAGCACGCTCTGTGACGGTCCGTCCGCGCGCGGCCAGGGGACCCAGGGCAGGCCGAAATAGACACCGAAACCGAGCAGCAGGACGGCGGTCTTGAAGTTGCGGAAGCTGCCCTTGATCGAGCGTGGCGTGACGGCGGCGCGCTTGGCGTAGAGCTGCAACTCCTGAGTCTTGATCTGATCCACTTCACCTGCCTTGGGTAACCGGACACCGGCCGCGACCGACGGGGTCAGCGCTTGATCTCCGGAAGAAAAAACCCCGGCGGACCGGGGTTTGCCGCCTGGTCTTGGGTCAGGACTACTGCCCGCCGCCCAACTGATGGACATAGACGGTCAATACCTTGATCTGTTCCTCGGTGAGCCGCCCCTCCCAGGCCGGCATGTTGCCGCGGTTGAGACCGCCGGCGATGACCTGCCTGACCAGCGCGACCTTGGACGACACATCGGGCGCGCCGGGGACATCGGCCCACAGCCAGATGCGATCGGTGAGGTTGGCCGAGCCCAGGTCAGGACGTCCCTTGGCATCATCGCCGTGGCAGTAGTAGCAGGCCCCGGCATGGCTGTGGAACAGCTCCTTGCCCTGGGCCGCCTGCGGTGCGTCATGGGGTTCGCCGGCGAGGGACAAGACATAATGCGCCAGGGCGTCGATCTCGCCCCGGCTGAGCGATTCGGCAAAAGGCGGCATGTAGCCGTGTCGCCCCTGCACGATGGTCTCGCGGATCTTGTCGAAGGTGCCGCCGTAGATCCAGTTGTCGTCGGTCAGGTTGGGGTAGTGGCCGATCTTGCCGCCACCGCCGACCTGGTGGCAGCCGGCGCAGTTGTCGGTGAACAAGGCACGGCCGGCGGAGCGCACGAAGCCCATCAGGTCGACGTCCTGGGCGATCTGCTCGTAGGGCAGGTTGGCGATGCGCTCGAACCAGGGCTTTTGCTGCAGGGCCGCCTCCTGGGTCTCGCGCAGCAGCTTGGCGCGGGTGTTCCAGTGCCAGCGCTCCTCCTGTCCCTCGGCGTTGGTGTAGGTGATGCTGTTGATCCCCTTGAGGAAGCCGTCGCCCACGGGCCAGGATGGGTAGACCACCCAATAGACCAGGGCGAAGACGATGGTCACGTAAAAACCATAGATCCACCACTGCGGCAGCGGATTGTTGTACTCCTGCAGGTCGCCGTCCCAGACGTGGCCGGTGGTCTGGGGGCCTTGGGGTTTCGCTTTCTCGTCAGCCATGCTTGTCGTCCTTGACGTCGTCCGCCTCATCGAGGAAGGGGATGTGCTTGTGTTCCTCCAGCCGTGCGCCGCGCTTCCTGCTGCCGTATACCCAGAGCACGATCAGACAGAAGGTCACGAAGAATATGAGCAGACCCAGGGGCTTGGTGTTCTCGGCGTGGGAAAACCATTCGAGCATGGGGTCTCAGCGGAACTTGACCAGTTCCTCGGGCTTGATCTTGCTGAAATCCACCATGGTGCCCAGCACCTGCAGGTAGGCGACCAGGGCATCCATCTCGCTCACGCTGGTGGGATCGCCGTCGTAGTTGCCCGCCCTGACCTGGGCCACCAGGCTCTCGCGCGCATTGGGTATGTGGAACTGCGCCGCCAGTTCGACACCGAAGTCCTTCACATTGCGTTCGTACTCTTCCTGGTTGGCCGAATAGGGCACACCCACCGTGCGCAGCGTGCGCATGCGCGCGCCGATGTCGGCGTAGTTCAGACGCGTCTCCAGCAGCCAGGGGTAGTTGGGCATCACCGACTCCGGCACCACCGAGCGCGGCGCGATCAGGTGTTGGACGTGCCACTCGTTGGAATACTTGCCGCCCAGCCGGGCCAGATCGGGACCGGTGCGTTTGGAGCCCCACTGGAAGGGATGGTCGTACTTGGACTCGGCTGCCAGGGAGTAGTGGCCGTATCTGAGCTGCTCGTCGCGGAACGGTCGCACCATCTGCGAATGGCAGGTATAGCAGCCCTCGCGGATGTAGATGTCCCGCCCCATCTGCTCGAGCGGGGTGTAGGGGCGCACCCCTTCCACCTTCTCCATGGTGTCCTCGATCAGGAAAAGCGGAGCAATCTCGACCAGACCGCCGATGCTGATCGCCATCATGGTCGCCACCAGCAGGAGTCCGGTGTTGGTCTCCAGGGCTTCGTGCTTGAACTTGAACATCTTCGCCTCCTCCGATCAGGCTGCGACCGGGCCGACGCGTGCCTCGGCGATGCGGGCCTCGCGCACGCCCTGGCGGATGGTCATGTAAGCGTTGTAGGCCATGATCAGCATGCCGGTGAGGAAGAAACCGCCGCCGATGGCGCGCATGGCATAGAACGGATGCATGGCCGCCACCGACTCGACGAAGGAATACTGCAGGTTGCCGTACTCGTCGAAGGCGCGCCACATCAGGCCCTGCGAGATACCGGAGATCCACATGGCGGTGATGTATAGCAGCACGCCGATGGTGGCCAGCCAGAAGTGGGCGTTGACCAGTTTCTCGCTGTAGAGCCGGGTGTTCCACAGGCGCGGGATCATGTGGTAGAGCGCGCCGAAGGAGATCATCGCCACCCAGCCCAGGGCGCCGGAGTGCACGTGGCCCACGGTCCAGTCGGTGTAGTGCGACAGGGCGTTGACGTCCTTCAGGCTCATCAGCGGGCCTTCGAAGGTCGACATGCCATAGAAGGACAGGGCCACGATCATGAAACGCATGATCGGGTCGGTGCGCAGTTTGTCCCAGGCGCCGGACAGGGTCATGATGCCGTTGATCATGCCACCCCAGGACGGCAGCAGCAGCATGATGGAGAAGGTGGCGCCGAGGGTCGAACTCCAGTCCGGGATCGCCGTCCAGTGCAGGTGGTGGGTGCCCACCCACATGTACATGAACGACAGCGCCCAGAAGTGCACGATGGACAGGCGGTAGGAGTAGATCGGCCGACCCGCCTGCTTGGGCACGAAGTAATACATCATCCCCAGGAAGGCGGCGGTGAGGAAGAAGCCCACCGCGTTGTGGCCGTACCACCATTGCGTCATGGCGTCCTGGGCGCCGGAGAACAGGCTGTAGGACTTCATGCTGAACAGCCCCACCGGCACGGCCAGGTTGTTGAACACGTGCAGCAGCGCGGTGGCCAGGATGAAGGCGAGATAGAACCAGTTCGCCACGTAGATGTGCGGCTGCCTGCGGTTCATCAGCGTACCCAGGAAGACCGCCAGGTAGGCCACCCAGACGAACAGGATGAGCAGGTCGATGGGCCACTCCATCTCGGCGTACTCGCGGCCTTGGGAGTAACCCATGACATAGGACAGCGCGGCCAGCACGATCACCGCCTGCCAGCCCCAGAAGGTGAAGGTGGCCAGTCCCGGCGCCCACAGGCGGGTCTGGCAGGTGCGCTGGACGACGTAGTAGGAGGTGGCGAACAGGGCCGAGCCGCCGAAGCCGAAGATGACCGCGCCGGTGTGCACGGGCCGGAAGCGGCCGAAGGTGATGTAGGGGATGTCGAAATTGAGGACCGGCCAGGCCAGTTGTGAGGCGATGAAGACGCCCACCGCCATGCCCACCACTGCCCACACCAGCGACATGACGGCGAATTTCTTGACGATGTCGTAGTTGTACTGCTGCGCAACTTGGGTTTGGACTGCAGCCATGACGCCTCCTGCTTGCAAATCTCTCACTCGCCTCTCACTCGCCGACGGCCCCCAGCTCAGCCGGGGGATCAGGCATGTAGGTCCTCGGACATGACGGTCCGAAAAGGCTTCGGAGTATAGCCGTTATGCCGCCTGCCCCGCAACAGAAGCTTCAGATCTACCCTGCCGTCATCAGGGTTTTCAGGTCGTGGGCAATGTCCTCCGGGCTGTGTGCGAAGGGCAGGAACAGACGCAAACGACCCTTGTCATCCAGGACATAACTACCGGCGGTGTGATCCACGAGGTAGTCGCTCGCGCCCGGCTCCGTGTGTTTGCGGTAGGTGATCCTGAATTCCTTCGCCGCCCGCGCCACCTCCTCCGGCGTGCCGTGCAGGCCCAGGAAATCGGGATGAAAATACGGCACATAGGTCCTGAGCATGTCCGGTGTGTCCCGCTCGGGGTCGACGGTGACGAACAGTACCTGCACGCGCGCCGCCTGCTCGGGTGTGAGCAGCCGCAGCGCCTGCGCCATGTCCGAGAGCGTGGTGGGACACACGTCTGGGCAGTGGGTGTAGCCGAAGAACAGCACCACCAGCTTGCCGCGGAAATCGGCCAGAGTGCGGCGCACGCCGTTGTGGTCGGCCAGTTCCAGCCGGCGGCCGAAATCTGCGCCGGTGATGTCGGTGCCACGGAATTCCAAGCTGGGGGCGGGCTGGCCGCAAGCGGCGACGAGGACCAGCGCCGCCAGAACCAGCAACCAGCGGGTCAAAAGGATACGCACGGCATCAATGCGCGAGCACGCCGGCAGGCAGGTCGGCCAGGCGGTACTTGCCGGTCTGCACCGCCTTGGCCAGTTCCTCCAGGGTCATGCCCTGCAGCAGGCCGATGATCTTCTTCTTCACCGGGATCCACTTGGCGTGCATGGGACAGGCGGTGGCGTCCGAGCACTCCTTCAGACCCAGGATGCAGCTCTTGGTGAAATCCGGCCCCTCGGTGAGCAGCAACACCTGCATCAGGTTGGTCTTCTGCATGCCCTCGCGCAGGCAGAAACCGCCCAGCCGACCGCGGAAGGACTCGAGCAGGCCCTGCTTGCAGAGGTTCTGCAGGATCTTCGCCAGATAGGCCGAAGGCACGTTCAGGCGATCGGCGATGTCCCGGTTCAACACCGGCTCGCCCTGCGGCTGAGTGGCGATGTAGATGAGCGCCTGAACGGCATACTGACTGGTGCGGGACAAGACCATTTACAACTCCGGAGACATTTTTATCCCGATTTATAAGGGTTAACTCGCGCTTGCGCAAAGTGTTTTTCGGTCGGTCGACTTGCCCGAATCCGCATGATGCGATCAGACGAGGTGTAGGTCGGGCCGTAGGTCGGAGTTCAGTCCGACAACCGACGATATCACCAGCAACCCCGTCGGGGTTCAGCCCGACCCATGGTCCGACCAAGCAGGCTTTGCTCGTGAACGCCACGGATTCGGGGGGTAAAGATCCAGAACGCCGGGGCAGTCCATGCCAGTGGAGTCGGGAGTGCCGCCGTCAGCCCGGTGACAGTCGCCATCGACCCGCAATCAACGCCGCAGTGAGGCCAGTTCGGCGATCACCCGCGGTCGGTCCCGCCGATAGACCTCGGCCTCGGCGCGTATCGACTGAAGATGGGTTTCGATGTTCTCCGGCGTCACGACCCTGCCGAAGGCATCGGTACCGCCTCCGTGCAGTCGCGTCAGGAGCAGATGGCCCAGCTCGCTCTTGAAATGGCCGGCCTCCCAATACCAGCGCATGACATGTTTTCTGTCGCCCGCGGCGGGGACGGCTTCGCGCGCATAGACATGATAGCCGCTGAAATCCCAGAGCACGGCCTGGCCACGGCCATGGCTCGCCACCCGATGCGTCATCTCGCGTTTCCAGTCCTCGAACAGTTCCCAGTGGCCGGTCAGGCGCAGGATTTCGAGCAGATGGGCGTGATAGGGGTAGATCACCACCTGCACCGGGATAGCGTGCGCACGCGCAGCATCCAGAATGGCGTTCAGGTCGTCGAAGGCGGGTGAACTGCCGGTGCCGCGGGTGTACAGATTCCTGGGGCGACGCTGATAGGCGCGGATGTTCTCGATGTCACGCTGGCGGAAAAGGTTGTAATACCCCTCCCGCCGGGCGATCTCCCGGTAGTCGCGCATGGGGTTGAAGCCGGCCGCCGTCAGGTCGGCCACACCCGGGCGACCGGCGACGCGCAAGGTATCCAGACTATGCATCAGCGCATCCAGCGAGGCCAGGGTGGCGGCGGCGTCGTGCACCTTCTGCCGCCAGCGCACAGAAGCGGGATGCACGGCCTCGAGCAGCAGCCGGCGCGTCATCCTCGGGTCGCTGCCGCGGGCAGCGGGCTCGACGAGGAAGTCCATGTAGTCCACCCCGAGGACCAGTGCCTGCGGCGGCTGGGCGGCGAGGACATGCTCGAACAGGCGGCGGGCGACCCGTGTCCCGGTGCCCGGCAAGGCGAGATTGAATACCGGCCTGGCGGCCTCGGGCCAGGCCGGGTCCTCCGGATCGAAGCCCACTTCGGCGCGGGAATTGCCGAGGATCAAAGTACGGGGCGGGTGGCGCAGGACAAGATACGGCTTGACCAAGTCGCCCTGGGTGGTGGCATGCGGCTTCCAGTCACCGGCCGCGCGGGACCGGTAAAGACCATAGGGGTCGACCCAGTAATTCAGCCCGACAGCCCCTGCCAGCAGACCCAGCAGCATGAGCAGCCAACGCTTCAGGTATCCGGCCATGCTCAGAACTGGTAATAGAGAAATTCCGTCGCCTGGGACAGCGACAGGATGCCCGCCGCCGCCAGCGCCGCCGTCAGCAGCCCCCATGCCGGCGTCGGACGCCATTGCATCCTGGCCGTCACCGCCGCGGGATCGAAATCGAAGCCTGGACGGTGATGGCGCATCAGCTCCTGTGTGTTCGGCAGGAACAGGGCGATGGCCAGCAGGCTCAGGACCCAGGCCCAGGTGAAGACGAACTGGCTGCCGCCGCCCAGATCGAACCGACCGCCCCAGGCCAGGAAGACGTCGCCCAGTCCACCCAGCATCGGGGCGAAGGCGGCCGGCAGGCTGACGCCGTTGAACCCGGCCATGGCCGCGAGCATGGCCAGCGTGCCCTCGGTGGTGGTGGCCCGAAAGGGCACCCAGGCCACCACGACGGCGACGAAGGTCAGCAACCAGGCCATGCCCTTGCCGGCCCGGCTACCTTTCATGAGCGTGGGGAAGTGACGCTCGCGTAAGCCCCGCCAGGCATGGTTGACGGTCAGATACAGGCCGTGCAGCCCGCCCCAGAGCACGAAATTCCACGAGGCGCCATGCCACAAGCCCCCCAGCAGCATGGTGATCATCAGGTTGACGTGGCGGCGCACACGCCCCTTGCGGTTGCCGCCCAGCGGGATGTACAGATAATCGCGCAGGAAGCGCGACAGGGTCATGTGCCAGCGGCGCCAGAAATCGATGATGTTGGCGGCCTTGTAGGGGGAGTTGAAATTGAGGGGCAGGACGATGCCGAACATGCGCGAAAGCCCGATGGCCATGTCGGAATAGCCGGAGAAATCGAAATAGAGCTGCGCGCTGTAGGCCAGGGCCCCGCCCCATGCGGCGAGGAAATCGAGCTGCTGGCCGGCGTCGGCCGCATCGAAGGCGCTGTTGGCGTAAGGTGAAATGCCATCGGCCAGGACCGCCTTCTTGAACAGCCCCATGGTGAAGATGGTGCTGCCGATGGTGAAGTTGTCCCAGGACGGACGGTAAGTCTCGGCCCTGGCGAACTGGGGCATCATCTCCTTGTGGTGCAGGACGGGCCCGGCGATCAGATGCGGAAAATAGGTCACGAACAGCAGATAGTGGATGAAGCTGTATTCCTTCGCCTTGCCCGACCAGGCGTCGACCAGGAAGGCGATCTGGGTGAAGGTGAAAAACGAGATGCCCAGGGGCAGCAGGATCTCCTGCAGGCCCCAGTGCGTATCCAGCAGGCGGTTGGCGGTATCGAGAAAGAAATTGGCGTATTTGTAGTAACCCAGCAGGGCCAGATCGCCGCCCACCCCGAGGGTGAGGATCAGATTCCTGCGCTGGGAGCGGCCGGCTTCGTGCTCCCGCGCCAGGGCGTAACCGATGCCGTAATTGAAGAAGATGGACGCGAGCAGGAGCCCGACATAGGCCGGGTTCCAATAGCCGTAGAAGAAGAGCGAGGCCGCCCCCAGCCAGGCGGCGGCGAGGCGATGGCTGTAGACCGCCAGGCGGAAGAAGCCCCAGGCCGTGATGGGCAGATAGAGCAGGAGGAAGGCGTAGGAGTTGAACAACATGCCGCGATCTTAACGGCAAAGCGTTGTGGTCCTTCAATCACAGGCCGTGTCTCGCCCGCCTGTGCGCAATCTCGAAGGCGATCACCTGTCTGCCGTCCGCCAGCCTGTCCTTGCGGCCGGCCCAGGCGTGCCCGTAGATCACCTCGAAGGTGGCCGGCAGCCGGCCGTCGCGGCGCAGGCGCTCGTAGTTGTCTGCGAGCTGCTGCCACTGGCGCCGCCCCATGAGCCCCGTGCGCCGCCCTTCCAGCACGGTGTCGGCGCCGATGGCCTTGAGCTCCCGCAGCAGGGACCTGAGGTCGTCGTAGGTCAGGGTGAGGTATTCCATCTCCATCACCGGGTGGGCGAAGCCGGCATGCACCAGCAGGTCGCCGATGTCGTGCATGTCGGTGAAACGGTTGACGTGCTCGAAGCCATCCACGCCGGCGAAGGCCTGGCGCAGCTCCTTGAGGGTGTCGGGGCCGAAGGTGGTGAAGGCGAACAGGCCGCCAGGCCGGATGACGCGATGGATCTCGCGCAGGCAGCCCTCCAGGTCGCCCACCCATTGCAGGGTGAGGTTGGACCAGACCATGTCCAGGCTGTCGCGTTTGAAGGGCAGACGCTCGATGTCGGCGCATACCGGGCTGAGGGCCGACGGGTGATGTGTGAGGGGTGACAGCCACTTCCGCCAGCGACCGGCCTCGGGCTGTCTGCCGCGCGCCTGCTGCAACATGCCCAGGGCCAGGTCCAGGCCGACGAGGCGCGCCTTCGGATAGCGTGCCCTGAGCAGAGGCAGGGCATAGCCCGTCCCGCAGCCGGCATCGAGGATGACTTCCGGTGCGATCTTCATCACTTCCAGACGCTCGTCCAACCTGCGCGCCACCTCCTGCTGCAGGAAGGCGGCCCGGTCGTAGCCGGCGGCGGCCCGCTCGAAGGCGGCGCGGATGGCCCGTTTATCCATGCAGCTCGCCCAGGAAAACAGCCAGTGTGCCGGCGAACCACTCGGGGTGGGACAGGAAGGGTGCGTGCGCGGCACGCGCGTGCAGGGCCAGACGGGCGCGGGGCAGGTGTTCGGCCAGCCAGCGGCCGGCGGCCACCGGGCAGAGGGTGTCATGTACGCCATGTACGATCAGGCTCGGGCAGCGCACCTGCGCCGCCCGCGGCCGCAGGTCGACCGTGCGCAACAGGTCGAGACCGGCGGCAAGGACGGCCGGGTCGGGTTCGGCGTGCTCGAACACTTCGGCCCGCAGGCGGGCGATCACCGCGCGTGCGTCATCGCCGCCGCGCGCCTGCAGGGCCAGAAAGCGCAGCAGGGTGGCGCGGTAATCGCGGCTCAGGTCGGCGGCGAACCCTTCCAGCACACGGGGCTCCAGGCCCAGTGTCCAGCCGTTGCGGTTCACGAACGCGGGTGTGGCGCCGACCAGGACGAGCGCCCGCACCTGCTGCGGGTAGCGCGCTGCCCAGGCCAGCGCCACTATGCCGCCCATCGACCAGCCGACCACGATACAGACAGAGGGCATGCTCGCCGCCAGACGGTCGGCCAGTGCCTCCGCGCTGTAGGGGGTGAGCGGCGGTGTATCGCCATAGCCCGGCAGGTCCGGGGTGAGCACAGGGTGCGCGCCGAGACGGGCGCGCATGTCGTCCCAGATGCCGCCGTGCAGGCCCCAGCCATGGAGGAGGACCAGGGGAGGGGCGCAGGCCGATGGAGCAGGACTCATGTCGCGGCCAACGCGTGCAGCGCGGCGAGCAGCCGGTCCACGTCCTCGACGCTGTGGGCCGCCGAGAGCGAGATGCGCAGCCGCGCCGTGCCTTCCGGCACGGTGGGGGGACGGATGGCCGGGATGAGGATGCCCTGCCGCCGCAGCCCGTCCGCCAGCCTCAGCGCGGCCTCATTGCTGCCCACCAGCAGGGGCTGGATGGGGGTGCCGGAGGGCAGGAGCTGCCAGGGCAGTTGCGCAACGCCTGCCTTGAGCCGGGCGATCAGGCTCGCCAGCCGCTCCCGTCGCCAGGGCTCGGCACGGATCAGCTCGAGACTGCGCGCCGTGGCCGCCGCCAGCATGGGTGGCATGGCGGTGGTGTAGACGTAGGTGCGCGCCTTCTGGAGCAACCAGTCGATCAGGTCCGGGCTGCCGGCGACGAAGGCGCCGGCCACCCCGGCGGCCTTGCCCAGGGTGGCCATGTAGATGAGGGAGGGGTGGGGGGTGAGGGGTGAGGCGTGTTCGAGGATGCCACGGCCTTCCCGGCCCAGCACGCCAAAGCCGTGGGCGTCGTCCAGGTACAGCCAGGCGTCGTGGCGTGCGGCCAGGTCCATGAGTTCGCGCACCGGGGCGATGTCGCCGTCCATGCTGAACACGGCGTCGGTGGCGATGAGTTTCACACGCGCGTCGCTTTCGCTCAGGCGCTTGTCGAGGGTGCCGAGGTCCAGGTGGGGGTAGCGTATGTGTTGCGCCCGCGACAGCAGGGCCGCGTCCACCAGCGAGGCATGGTTCAGCCGGTCGGCGAAGACCGCCCCATCGCGCCCCAGCAGCGCCGTCAGCACGCCCAGATTGGCCATGTAGCCGGTGGAGAAGAGCAGCGCCGCGGGCAAGCCGACGAAGGTGGCGAGCGCCTCCTCGAGGCGGTGATGCAGGGCATGGTGGCCGCTGAGCAGGTGGGAGGCGCCCGCCCCCACGCCGTGACGGGCGGCGGCGAGCTGCGCCGCGACCACCGGTTCGGGATGATTGGCGAGCCCGAGATAATCGTTGCTGGCGAAGGAGAGCAAGTCCTCACCATCGACCCGGACATGCGCCCCCTGCGCACCTTCCAGGATGCGGCGCCGGCGCTTCAGGCCGGCGTGCTCCAGCTCGGCGAGCCGCCCGGCCAGTTCAGTCGGTGCCGGCACAGCGACGCCCCTGTACCGGTTCGGGCTTGAGGCCCAGCTTGTCGAACAGTCGCCGGTCGGCATCCGCCTCCGGGTTGCCGGTGGTGAGCAGCCGGTCGCCATAGAAGATGGAATTGGCCCCGGCAAGAAAACACAGCGCCTGCACCGCCTCGCCCAGCTCGCGCCGTCCTGCGGACAGGCGCACATGCGACGTGGGCATGGTGATGCGCGCGCAGGCCACCGTGCGCACGAACTCCAGCGGGTCGAGATCCTCGCCGGCGGCCAGCGGGGTACCCGGAATTTTTACCAGCATGTTGATCGGTACCGACTCGGGCGGGGGGTCGAGGCTGGCCAGTTCGGCGATGAGCTGGGCACGCACGCGCCGGCTCTCGCCCATGCCGATGATGCCGCCGCAGCAGACGTGGATGCCGGCGGCCCGCACCTGGGCCAGGGTGTCGAGCCGGTCGGCATGGCGGTGTGTGGTGATCACCTCACCATAGAACCCGGAGCCGGTGTCCAGGTTGTGGTTGTAGTAGTCCAGACCGGCGGCCTTGAGGCGCTCCGCCTGCCCCGGCCTGAGCATCCCCAAGGTGACGCAGGTCTCCAGACCCAGGGCCTTGACCTCGCGCACCATCTCCACCACGGCGTCGAGATCGCGGTCCTTCGGGCCGCGCCAGGCCGCCCCCATGCAAAAGCGCGTGGCCCCGCCCGTCTTGGCCGCGCGCGCCGTCTCCACCACTTCGGCCACGTCCAGCAGCCGTTCGCGCCCGAGTCCAGTGTCGTAACGGGCAGACTGCGCGCAGTAGCCGCAATCCTCGGAACAGCCACCGGTCTTCACCGACAACAAGGTGGACAGTTGCACGCGGTTCGGATCGAAGTGTTGCCGGTGCACGCTCGCCGCCCGGTAGATCAGGTCGTTGAACGGCAGCGCATACAGGGCCTCGACGGCCTCAGTCGTCCAGTCGCCGGCCACCTCGACCGGCGCGGTCGATGTATTCATTTGTCGGCCTCCAGGTGCAGATCCTGCCAGTCCTCCCTGCCCGCGCGCCAGATGTCCCAAAGCGCCCAGGGCACCAGCACGAGGAAGAACAGTCCCCACACCACCCACCAGCCGCCCGGCAGCTTTGCCAGGTCGTTGGCGAAGATGGTGAGAAAGCCCACCAGGCCGTAATAGCGGTAGCCGGCCCATTTGTTGTAGTGCCGCACCCGCTCGTCCGGGTGGTGGGCGATGGCGGCATAGACGAAGATGGAAGCCGCCAGCCAGATCATGATCGGCGGCAGGCTCATGGCCATCGGCAGGAAGGCCATCTTCTTGTTGGGCATCAGCTGACCCAGGGTGAACAGGCCAATCGACAACAGGGTGGTGCCAACGGCCAGCCAGTTGAACAGACGCGCGCTGCGCTTGCAGGCAGCGGCGGTGAGGACATGCGCTTCGGCCATGTATGGGCCCACAATACGATTGAAATCCCGCGATGGTCACGGAAGGTACGCACCCTTGTCAAATCGACTGACACAGATACTGAACAACTGTATAAATATTGCGCAGACACAACTGGGCCGCATCGTCTCGCAGCCCTGTCTGTTGTGCGGCGGACGCGCCCATGGTGCTCCGCTCTGCCCCGCCTGCCTGGGTGAACTTCCCCGCCTGCCCGCCAGCCGCTGTCCGCTCTGCGCCCTGCCCACAACGAGCGGCGAGGTCTGTGGCGCCTGTCTGAAACGCCCGCCGGCCTTCGACCACTGCCGGGCGGTGTTGGCCTATACCCATCCGACCGACGTGCTGATACAGCGCCTGAAATACGCCGGTGAGTTGGCCCTGGCCGGCTTCATCGCCGATCTCCTCATGCGCGGAATCGATACCGCCGACCTCCCCGATCTGATCCTGCCCATGCCCCTGCATCCCCGCCGTCTGGGGGAGCGGGGCTTCAACCAGTCGGTGGAGATCGGCCGGGCACTATCCGCACGCCTGCGGGTGCCGCTCGCCGTCAACGCCTGCCAAAGGGTGCGCGACACCCCCGCCCAGGCCGGTCTGGGGCTGAAGGAACGCCGGCGCAACCTGCGCGGCGCCTTCAAATGCGCCGTCGATCTCAAGGGCCGCCGGGTCGCCCTGCTGGACGACGTCATGACCAGCGGCGCCAGCCTCGACGAGCTGGCCAGGGCGGCGCGCAATACGGGTGCTGCGCGGGTGGAGGCGTGGGTGGTGGCACGGACGGTGAGAAGCTAAGGCCTCAGCCGGGAAGCTTGTTCAGGGCCACGTCGCAGAACATGTAGGGATGCAGCGCCAGGTAGCGGATCTCCCAGCCCTCCTCCCGACAGAATTCATGCACGGCCTGCACGATGCCGTAAGGCTGGAGCAGGAGCGGGTCCATGAGTGTGAAAGTCGGCGCAGCCGGCTCACGAAGCTCCCCTCCCCATCCCTCACCCCCGACCCCTCCCCATCCCCCACCCCCGACCCCTCCCCATCCCCCACCCCCGACCCCTCCCCCCCCACCCCCGACCCCTCCCCCCGTGGGGGAGGGGAGGCTCGACCCACCTCTCCCTGGGGGAGAGAGGCCGGGAGAGAGGGCCGGAGGGGCTCAAGGTGAGGGTACGGACATGGCGACATTCATGCTTCGGGGTGGGTCGCCATGTCGGTTGGCAGGGAGGCGATGGTTGGAAGCGAAGCACATCGAGGCGGATCCTGTACGCCGTGTAGGTTGCCGAGGGCAGGAGATGTTGGCGCCGTAAGCGGTCACGACGATCGTTCGGTTGGGGCAGTCGTGATGGGGTGCGAAGCAGATTGCGAGGACGCTGTGATCTTGCTGAAAGCGGACATTACTGCCTTGCTTTTAACCCAGATTGTCCATTAGGCGGCCCTACGGGCCTACGCGCGCCCTGGCGGTCGAAGCGCGGCCATTTCGTGCGCTTGCTCGTTGGCCATAGGCACGGCTATGGCCTCCTCCCAACCGCCCGAACTGCCTCGCGCTCCACCTCGCCATCATCGCGCGTCCTAATGGAAAATCTGAGTTTAACGGTCCCTTCCTGCAGGCCACAGCGACGAGCCGGATCAGGCGTGGACTCTGGCCGTCAGACCCAGGGCCTCGATGCGTCGTCGCAGGGTCTGCAGCCAGTCCTCGGGCAGGCGGGAGAGTCTGGCGGCCTCGGGCTGCAGGGACGTTCGGGCAAGACCGTAGAGCAGCACCCCGCGCAGCGGGACCTCTTCCGCCACTGCCCTGGCCAGGAGTTCCAGATAGGCGCATATCTCCGTCTCTGCCGGCGGCTCGCCATCCAGGGCGAAGACGCAGGTCTGCACCCAGGTGGGACACGACTGCGCGCAGGCCTTGAGGCGTCGGTAATGACGCTCGGGGTCGGCGCGGGTATCGTTGATGGCCCTGAAACCTTGGGCGGTGGCGCGGTCCAGCTTGAACCACACCTCGCCGCCCATGGCCGCGATGGCGCGCAGTCCGGCGCGCACGGCGGCCTTGTCCATCTGGCTGCCGTTGGTGATCAGCACCAGGCCGATCCTGCCCAGCAGACCGAAATCCGCCAGCACCCGACCGATCAGTTCCACCACGGCGGGAAACTCGGGCGCCGTGGTGGGTTCCCCGTTGCCCGACAGGGCCACGTCGTTGAGCCGGCGCATGCCCTCGGGTACATGTTGCGCGAGGTAGTCGCCGTGGACGATGTCCGCCAGCATCCTGCGCAGCTCCTGCTCCAGCACGTCGAGCGTGATCGGCGGCGGCCCCCCGCGTTTGAGGTCGGGGACCTGGCAATAGATGCAGCGCCAGTTGCAGGCATTGTTGGGGTTGAGATTGACCCCGACGGATACGCCCTGGCTGCGCCGCGACACGACCGGATAGACATAGGTCATGCCGGCGACGTCGCGCGAATGATCGGTGATGGTAAGCTCGCTCACGGGCGCATTCTTGCACACTGCCGCCCGCCGACAAGCCCGCATCGCATGCACGACTTCGCCCAACGCCTCATCGCCTGGCAGCGCCGGCACGGCCGTCACGACCTGCCCTGGCAGACAGGGACTGACGCTTATGCCGTCTGGGTATCGGAGATCATGCTGCAGCAGACCCGGGTGGACACCGTCATCCCCTACTACCGGCGCTTCCTGGCGCGCTTCCCCGATGTTGCGGCGCTGGCAGGCGCGCGGCTGGACGATGTCCTGGCCCTCTGGAGCGGGCTGGGCTATTACGCACGGGCGCGCAACCTGCATGCGGCCGCCCGCAGGATCCTGGATCGGCATGGCGGCGTCTTTCCCCGGCGATTCGAGGACATCCGGGACCTGCCGGGCGTGGGCCGCTCCACCGCCGCGGCCATTGCCAGCCTGGCCCATGGCGAGCGGCATGCCATTCTGGACGGCAACGTGCGGCGTGTGTTCTGCCGCCTGTTCGGCGTTCGGGGCTGGCCGGGCGAAAGGGCGGTGGAGGCGCGGTTGTGGCGGCTGGCGGAATCCCTGCTGCCCGAATGCGACATCGGCGCCTATACCCAGGGGCTCATGGACCTGGGTGCCACCGTGTGCACCCGCCATTGCCCCCGCTGCGATACCTGTCCCTTTGCGACCGAATGTGTCGCGGCGCGCCAGGGCCGGCAGAGCGAGCTGCCAAACCCGAGGCCGCGCAAGGTCTTGCCGGAGCGGGCAACGGTCATGCTGGTGCTGCGCCATGGCGGCGAGATCATGCTGGAGAGACGTCCGCCGGCGGGTATCTGGGGCGGGTTGTGGAGCCTGCCGGAATGTGCCGTGGACGATGACCCGGCCAGCGCGGCCGAGCGCCTCGGTTGTCAGCCATCCGCTGCCCAGCCGCTGCCGACGCTGATCCATACCTTCACCCATTTCCGGCTCGAGATACGGCCCTGGCTGGTAGCCGTGGACCGGTGCCCGGTGGTTGCCGAGTCGGCCGGGCGCCTGTGGCTCGCGCCCGACGCGGCCAGGCAAGCCGCCGTGCCGACACCGGTGCGGCGGCTGCTGGCAAAACTGGCTCCCGGGGACGGCGCGTGAGGCGGCAGCGCCCCGAGACCGCCGCCCAGCACCTCACGGCTGCCGTCGCCCGTGCCCGGCCGGATGCCCTGGTCGGTGAGGTGCGCTCCAGGCTCGCCGACCACGAGTTGGAGGATACCGAGCTGGTCTGCGTGGTCGATGATGATGGGCGCCTGCTGGGTCTGGTGAGCTTCGCCGACCTGTTCCGGCTGCCGGCCGATGCCGCACTGGATGGTGTCATGCGCCGTGCGCCACCGGCGGTGCAGGCGCACGAGGACCAGGAGAAGGTGGCCTCCATCGCCCTGCACTACGGGCTCAACAGCGTGCCGGTGGTGGACGCCGGCCGGCGACTGCTGGGGGTGGTGCCGGCCAGGGCCCTGCTTGCCATCCTGCGCCACGAGCACGTGGAGGACATCCACCGCCTGGCGGGCATACGGCGCGAGACCAGCGTCGCCCGCCGGGCGCTCGACGCCCCGCCCGTGCGGCGGGCGCGCGACCGGCTGCCCTGGCTGATCCTGGGGCTGGCCGGCAGCGCCCTGGCCACCTTCGTCATGACCCGCTTCGAGGCGGCGCTCAATGCCCAGCTCGCCCTGGCCTTCTTCGTGCCCGGCCTGGTCTACCTGGCGGACGCCATCGGCACGCAGACCGAGGCGGTGGCGGTGCGCGGGCTTTCGCTGGCGCATGTCGGCATCGGCCGTCTGCTCGGTGGCGAGCTGCGCACGGGGCTGATCATCGGGCTGGTGCTGGGGGGGCTCACCTTTCCAGCGGTCTGGCTTGCCTTCGGCGATATCCGGCTGGCCATGGCGGTCGCCGGCGCCCTGGTGGTGGCCGGCGGGCTCGCCACCACCGTGGGGCTGGCCCTGCCCTGGTGGCTCGCGCGCATGAAGCGCGACCCGGCCTTCGGCAGCGGCCCCCTGGCGACGGTGATCCAGGACGTGCTGACGCTCCTGACCTACTTCGCCTTCGTCAGTGTGCTTTACTGAGAGCATGCTGGTCTGGCTCGAATTTGCCCTCTGTCTGGCCCTGATCGCCCTGGCCGGTTACCGGCTCTCGCTCTACGGCGACATGATCGCCGAGAAGCTGGGGCTGACGCGGACGTGGGTGGGCGTGTTGATGGTCGCCACGGTCACCTCGCTGCCGGAGCTGGTCAGCGGGCTGAGTTCGGTCACGGTGGCACACTCGCCGGACATCGCCATGGGCGACATCCTCGGTGCCTGCGTGTTCAACCTGATGCTGATCGTGGTCCTCGATTTCCTGCACCGCCGGGGCTCGGTGTATACCAGCGCCCACGTGGGTCATACGCTGTCGGCCGGATTCGGCGTCATCCTCATCGGTTTCGTCGGCATCAATCTCCTGCTGGCCAGCAACGGATCGCGTCTGGCCCTGGGCCACGTCGGTTTCTACACCCCCCTCATCCTCCTGCTCTACGCCTTGGCCATGCGCACGATCTACCGCTATGAGCAGATGCGCGAACTGCCCGGCGCGGAGGTGGCGCCAGCGCGTTATGCCGGGACGACGCTGGGCCAGGCGATGATTCGTTATGGCCTCGCCGCGGGGGTGGTCGTGGCCGCGGGTATCTGGTTGCCCATCGTGGCCAAGGCGCTGGCCATGCGCAACGGTCTCGCCGAGAGTTTCGTCGGCACCCTGTTCGTAGCGGCGGTCACCTCGGCTCCCGAGGCCGTGGTATCGATCGCCGCGCTGCGCCTGGGGGCGCTGGACATGGCCCTGGGCAACCTGTTCGGCAGCAATCTCTTCAACATCGCCATCCTCGCGGTGGACGACATCGCCTACACGCCGGGACCGCTGCTGTCCGCCGTCGACCCCACCCACACGGTCTCTGCCATGTCCGCCCTGGTCATGACCGGGATCGCCATCGTTGGCCTGTTCTACCGGGCGCGGGGGCGCGTCCTGCGCACCGTCGGCTGGGCGAGCCTCTTCCTGCTCGCCGTCTACCTGTTCAACGGCTTCGCGCTCTACCTGTATGCGCACTGACTCCGGTCGCTGGCACGAAGGCGCCGCCACCCGGGTGGCCGAGCATTTGCAGGTCGAGGTCGGACGGGGCCTCAGTGCGCAAGAGGCCAGCCAGCGCCTAAGCCGGCGTGGCCCCAACCGTCTGCCAGAAGGGTACAGACGGGGGCCTTGGGCGATGTTCCTGGGCCAGTTCAAGGACTTCATGATCCTGGTGCTGATCGCCGCCGCCATCGTCTCCGGTCTGATCGGCGATGCCACGGACAGCATCGTCATCCTGGTCATCGTCCTGCTCAACGCGGTGATCGGCTTCGTTCAGGAGTATCGTGCCGACCGTGCCCTGGCCGCGCTGCGAGCGCTGTCCAGTCCGCGTGCACGCGTGTTGCGGGACGGACACTGGCACGAACTGCCGGCCGGGGATCTGGTGCCGGGCGACGTGGTGGCGCTCACGGCGGGCGACAAGGTGCCGGCCGACCTGCGTCTGACCGTGGGTACGGCGCTGCGTGTGGACGAGGCCGTGCTCACCGGGGAATCACAGCCTGTGGACAAGCGCCCCGAGCTCACCCTGCCGGCCGCCACCCAATTGGCCGAGCGGCTGAACATGGCCTACAGCGGCACGCTGGTGGTGCACGGCCGTGGCCAGGGCCTGGTGGTGGCGACCGGTGCCGACACCGAGCTGGGACGCATTGCCGGCCTGCTCTCAGGGCAGGAGCCGGCGCAGACCCCATTGCAGAAACGGCTGGCGCATTTCGGCCAGCGCCTGGCCTGGGCCGTGCTGGCGATCTGCGCCATCGTCTTCCTCGCCGGCGTGTTGCGCGGTGAGGACCTCACCCTGATGTTCCTCACCGCCGTGAGCCTGGCCGTGGCCGCAATACCCGAGGCCCTGCCGGCGGTGGTGACCATCGCGCTCGCCATGGGGGCGCGCCGCATGGTCAGGCACCACGCCCTGATCCGGCGCCTGCCGGCGGTGGAGACACTGGGGTCGGTCACCTTCATCTGCTCGGACAAGACCGGTACGCTGACCCAGAACCGCATGAAGGTGGCGCGGGTGTGGTGGCCGGCCGGTCTGGACGCGGCCTCGTTCTGGCGGGCGCTGGCGTTGAACAACGACTGTACCTTCGGTGAGCGCGGCATGCCCCAGGGTGACCCGACCGAGTCCGCCCTGGCCCAGGCCGCCGCCGAGGCCGGTTTCGACAAGCGCCGTGTGGAGGGGGAATACCCGCGCCTGGCCGATCTGCCCTTCGACGCCGAGCGCAAGCGCATGAGCACGGTGCACGGGCTCTACCAACTCACCCCCACCGCGCCGACCCAGGACACGCAGGCGGGACAGGAGACGCTGCTGGTCCTGGTCAAGGGCGCGCCGGAGGCCATCCTGCCACGCTGCCACGGTGTGCCGGCGGCCGCGCACAAGGAAATCGAGGCCATGGCCGCATCTGGCCTGAGGGTGATGGCCTTTGCCTGGCGCCGGCTGGCCGCTCTGCCCAAGCATCCGGACCCGGATGTCCTGGAGGATGGTCTCACCCTGCTGGGGCTGGCCGGACTCTTCGACCCGCCGCGGCCGGAGGCCAGACGGGCGGTGGAGGAGTGCCGTGCCGCTGGCATCACGCCGGTGATGATCACCGGTGACCACCCGGCCACGGCGGCGGCCATCGCGCGCGAGCTCCGGATCCTGGAGCCGGGCGGTCTCGTGCTCACTGGACAGGAGCTGGCGCGGCTCTCCGACGAGGAGCTGGGGGCGCGGATACAGCGCACCCAGGTCTATGCCCGCGTCGATCCGGCGCAGAAGATCCGCATCGTCGAGGCCCTGCAGCGCAAGGGCGAATTCGTCGCCATGACCGGTGATGGCGTGAACGACGCGCCGGCGCTCAAGCGCGCCGACATCGGCGTGGCCATGGGCCGGCAGGGCACCGACGTGGCGCGCGAGGCGGCGAGCCTGATCCTGCTCGACGACAACTTCGCCAGCATCGTGCGCGCGGTCAAGCAGGGCCGGCGCATCTACGACAACATCCGCAAGTTCGTGAAGTACACCATGACCAGCAACTCAGGGGAGATCTGGACCCTCTTCCTGGCTCCCTTCCTGGGCCTGCCCATCCCGCTGCTGCCCATCCACATCCTGTGGATCAACCTGGTCACAGACGGTCTGCCTGGGCTTGCCCTGGCTGTGGAGCCGGCCGAGCGGCGCATCATGCAGCGGCCGCCGCGCCACCCGCGCGAGAGCATTTTCGCGCATGGCATGTGGCAGCACATCGTCTGGGTCGGTCTGCTCATGGGCGGGGTGTCCATCTTCACCCAGGCGTGGGCGATCAGCAGCGGCAGCAGCAACTGGCAGAGCATGGTGTTCACCGTGCTCACCCTCTCACAGATGGGCCATGCCCTGGCGGTCCGCTCGGAGCGGCAATCGCTCTACCGCCAGGGGCTCATGTCCAACCCGTCGCTGCTCGCCGCCGTGCTGCTGACCTTCGCCCTGCAGATGGCGGTGCTCTACCTGCCGGTCTGCAACGACCTCTTCAAGACCCAGCCCCTCACCTTCGGCGAACTCATGTTCTGCCTGGCCATGTCCGGTGTCGTCTTCATCGCCGTGGAACTGGAAAAGCTGTTCATCCGGCGGGGACGACTCTACGGCGAGCCGGCCGATGAACGCAGAAAAGGCGTGGCGGGACGGCCGTAGCCGGCTCAGAACGGCTCGGCCTCACCACAGACCTGCGTGGTCCTGGGACTGCCCTCCTCCAGCAGGCGCTCGTACCGGATTGGTCGTGATCAACACGGATTCAGGTCGGACTTAGCGTGAATGTCGCGCAAGCGACTACGAAGCGCCCCTCCCCATCCCTCACCCCCGACCCCTCCCCCCGAGGGGGAGGGGAGGCTCGGCCCACCTCTCTCCCTGGGGGAGAGAGGCCGGGAGAGAGGGCCGGAGGGGCTGGGGGAGCGGGAACGGACATGGCGACATGCATGCTTCGGGGTGGCGTCGCCATGTTCGCTGGGTTGAACCCAGATTGTCCATTAGGCGGCCCTACGGGCCTACGCGCGCCCTGGCGGTCGGAGCGCGGCCATTTCGTGCGCTTGCTCGTCGGCCATAGGCACGGCTATGGCCTCCTCCCAACCGCCCGAACTGCCTCGCGCTCC
>CALHRD010000035.1 GCA_938038385.1 uncultured Burkholderiales bacterium | reverse complement strand
GCCTGTCCGAGGCCTGGATCAACCAGCAAAAACTCTCGGTCGTCACCAGCATGCTGCTGGTGCATGGTTCCATGGGCGTTCTGGTCATCTGGCTGTATTGGCGCCGGCTGCACGGCGTGGCAGGAGGGCTGGGGTGAGACGACCCCCTGACTCGCTGCGCTCGTTTCCCCCCGAGGGGGAGGTCAGTTCCTTCGGGACGGCCGGGCGGAACTGACATGAGACGACCCCCTGACTCGCTGCGCTCGTTTCCCCCCGAGGGGGAGGTCAGTTCCTTCGGGGCGGCCGGGCGGAACTGACATGAGCATCCTCGCACGCTACCTGGCGCGGGAGATCCTGGGCTCCATTCTGGTCGCCCTTGCCGCGCTGCTCATGCTGTTCGCCTTTCTCGATTTCATCAACGAGGTGACCGCCATCGGGCCGAGTTACACGCTGTCCGTAGCCCTGTTGTACATCCTGTTGATGATGCCCACCCATGTCCTGGAAGTGCTGCCCGCGGCCACCATCGCCGGCGCATTGTTTGCCTTCGCACGTCTGTCGGGCAGCTCCGAATTCACCGTGATGCGAGCATCGGGCCTGTCGGTTGGCCGCCTGGCCGGCTACATGATCGGGCTCGGTCTTTTCATCGCCACGTTGTCGCACGCCCTGGGCGAATACATCATCCCCCATAGCGAACGCACCGCCCATCAGATCAAGACGCGCGCCACGACGGGTGTGGTCGCCCAGCAGTTCCGTACCGGTCTGTGGGCCAAGGACGGTACCAGCTTCATCAACATCCAGGAGATGCTGCCGGATGCCAGCCTGCGCAACATGCGGGTATACGTCTTCGACGAGCACTTCCGCCTCACCACCATCCGGCACGCCGAACAGGCCGAGTGGGACAGGGACGGGAGCTGGCGTCTGGCAAACGTGGTGCAGACCCGCATCGGTCCGCAAGGCACCCGGACCGAGCATCTGTCGACGATGAAATGGCGCTCGGACCTGAACCCCGATCTGCTCGCAGTGCTGATGATCCCTCCCGAACGCATGTCCATTCAGGCCCTGCGCACCTATGTGGAACACCTGCGGGAGAACAAGCAGAAGACCGCACGTTACGAAATCGCGCTCTGGAGCAAGCTGTCCTTCACCCTGGCCTCGCCCGTGATGCTGCTGCTGGCCCTGCCCTTCGCGTACACGCCACCGCGCTCCAGCCACGTAAGCGGCAGGGTGCTGATCGGCCTGCTCATCGGTCTGGGCTTCCATCTGTTCAACCGCCTGGCCGGCCATCTGGGCCTGCTCTACGATTGGCCGCCAGTGGCGAGCGCCCTATCCGCTCTGGTCGTTTTCAGCCTGGGCGCAGCCTTCGCCCTTTGGCGGGTCGAACGCAGGTGAATGCACCAGGCGGGTACCTGCCAGCCGGTCGTGCAGGAATTGCCGATCCCGGTCCCACAGCGCCCACAGGAAACCGATACCCAACCCCACCAGGCCGAGGACGGCCAGCCCGTAACGCAGCCAGGCCTGACCAAGCCTCACCGGACCGCCCGCCTTGCTGACGAGCCGCAGTCGCCACGTCTTCATCGCCAGGGTCTGGCCGCCGTGACGCCAGAACCAGACCAGATAGACACCGCACAGTCCGAGCAGGTAAGCCTGATGGAACAGCCTGGACCAGGGTTGCGGCAAGGCTTGCAACAATGGGGCGAGCGGGAAACTGGCGACGATGACCAGGGCAACCAGCAGCAGCGCCTCATAGACCAGGCTGGCCAACCTGCGCGCCAGCCCCGGCTTCGGCAACGCCTGCGCCCGCTCGTTCTCGACCACGTTTTCAGGGCTTGGACGGTGGCTCACATGCCTGCTGCCAGCGTTGCCTGATTCGCGCTTGCTGCGCGGCGGGCATGTCCAGCAGTCGTTTATAGTTCTCACGCGCCAGCCGGCGTTGCTCGGGTGTCAGCAAGGTCCATTGCAGCAGTCTTCGGTGAAACCGCTGCCGCCCGCTTGCATCCAGCCCGTCATAGCCCGAACCCAACTTCAGCAGCGTCTCGCGCTGTCCGGCCGGCAGTTCGGCCCAGATCGAGGCCAGGGGCATGAGCGCTTCCTGTTGTGCGGCGGTGAGCCGATGCCACTCCCTATCCCCGGCTGCATACGCCAGCGTAGCCAGGCTGGCCAGGATCAGGAACGACACAAGCCGGGCAAGCGCCGCCATGCAGGAAAATCCTCGTCGATGTAGGCAGCCGGGGGCAACTCGCCGGTCAACAGGCCGATGTCCAAATGCCCTGTCTCCTGCGCGTCTGGTCGCTGTGCTGGCCACCACATCGGCACCGTCGCGGCCAGTATGGTAAGGACGGTGACTGCGGCCATGCCGTACCTGAAGTCACCCGACACCGGGCTGCGGTGGCAGGCGGCACCTCCCTCCGAACGGTGCTCGAGGGCATGTCGGCGGGCGGCGGCCAAGGCCTTGAGCACGTTCCGATCCAGCCCGTCCAGACCCGCATTCAGGTGGCACATCATGCGGGCCGCATAATCCCGCTCCTCGCGCTCATTCACAACGCTATCCCCTTCGCCTTGAGTTTCCGTGCCAAGGCATCGATCGCACGGTGACTGTGGGTCTTCACGCTGCCCGCGGAACACCCCATCACCAGCGCGACCTCCGCCACGTCCATCTCCTCCCAATAACGAAGCAGGAAGGCCTGGCGTTGACGCAGGGGCAATTCGGCGATGGCTGCCTCGATCACCGCCATGACCTGCCTGCCATCGGCAGCATCGAGAGGGTCCTGACCATGACCGGATGCATCCGCTGATGCCAGCTCCTCGAGACTCTCCGTCGCAGCATCGTCGTCCCGGTCGCGCAGCGGCGCGACCAAGCTGACCCAGAAATTGCGCACCCGCGCGCGCCGATGGTGATCGAGCAGGGCATTGTGCAGGATGCGCTGGAACAGCATGGGCCATTCCTCGGCCGGCTTGTCGCGGTAGCGCTCACACAGCTTGAGCATGGCGTTCTGGACGATGTCCAGGGCTGTGTGGTGGTCCTGGACGCTGTACAGGACACGCTTGTAGGCCCGGCGTTCCACCTGGGCCAGAAATCTGTCCAGTTCCTCTTGTGTAGCCAACTGTGCACCCGGGCCATGAAAGCCTGCACTATATAACCTGGTCCTGGATGCCGGCCGATGAGGCGCGTGATTGCAATGCCGTTGCCGGGTGCATATAATGCAACGTTTACGAATAGACATTGGCTGGAGCCTGACATGTACGCGGTCATCAAAACCGGGGGCAAACAATACAAGGTCGCCGCCGGCGGCAAGCTCAAGGTGGAAAGTCTGCCCGTCGAGGTGGGCGGCGAAGTGGAGATCAAGGACGTCCTGCTGGTCGCCGACGGCGACGACGTCACCGTCGGCAGTCCGCTGGTCGCCGGCGCCAGCGTCAAGGCGACGGTGCTCGGTCACGGCCGTGGCGACAAGGTGACGATCTTCAAGATGCGCCGCCGCAAGCACTACCAGAAGTCGCAGGGCCACCGCCAAAACTTCACCGAGATCCGCATCGACGGCATCTCCGTAGCCTGAACCAGGAGAACACGCAATGGCACACAAGAAAGCAGGCGGCAGCTCCCGCAACGGCCGCGACTCCAAGCCCAAGATGCTGGGCGTCAAGCGTTACGGTGGCCAGTTCGTGCCGGCCGGAAACATCCTGGTACGCCAGCGCGGCACCCAGTTCCACCCCGGCGTCAACGTGGGCATGGGCAAGGACTTCACCCTCTTCGCCCTGGTCGACGGCGTGGTGCAGTTCAGTGTGAAGGGTCCGCTCAAACGCCGCACGGTCAGCATCGTGCCCGTGCAAGCCTGAGGACTGACACTGGCTGCAAAAGCCCTATCCTCGGATAGGGCTTTTTCGTTTGTGGGATACATCGCACCCGCTGCCATCACCCCTCGCCACCCATGAAATTCATCGACGAGGCCCGCATCGAGGTCATCGCCGGCAAGGGCGGTAACGGCGCCGTGTCCTTCCGGCGGGAGAAATACATCCCCAAGGGCGGGCCGGACGGCGGCGACGGCGGCCGCGGCGGCAGCATCTGGGCCGAGGCCGACCGCAATCTCAACACCCTGGTGGAATTCCGCTACACCCGCGTATTCAGGGCCAGGAGCGGGGAGAACGGCCGCGGCTCCGACTGCTACGGCAAGGGCGGCGAGGATCTCACCCTGCGCGTGCCGGTCGGCACGGTGATACGGGACGAGGACAGCGGCGAGGTCATCGCCGACCTCACCCGGCACGGCCAGCGCGCTTTGTTGGCGCGCGGCGGCAAGGGGGGGCTGGGCAACCTGCACTTCAAATCCAGCACCAACCGGGCGCCACGCCAGTCCACGCCGGGCGAGCCCGGCGAGGAGCGGCGCCTGCACCTGGAGCTGAAGGTGCTCGCCGACGTGGGTCTGCTGGGCATGCCCAATGCCGGCAAGTCCACCTTCATCCGCTCGGTGTCGGCCGCCCGTCCAAAAGTGGCGGATTACCCCTTCACCACGCTACACCCGAACCTCGGTGTCGTGCGCGTGGATACGGACCGCAGCTTCGTGTTGGCCGACATCCCGGGCCTGATCGAGGGCGCGGCCGAAGGCGCCGGTCTGGGCCACCAGTTCCTTCGCCACCTGGCCCGAACCCGGCTGCTGCTGCATCTGGTGGACATGGCCCCGCCCGACCCGGCGGCCGATCCGGTGGCCCAGGCGCGCGCCATCGTCGAGGAACTGCGCCGCTATGACGAATCCCTGTACCGCAAACCACGCTGGCTGGTCCTGAACAAGATCGACCTGATTCCGGAGGCCGAGCGTCAGACCCGCATCGATGCCTTCGTCAATGCCTTGGGCTGGCATGCCCCGGTATACGCCATCGCCGCCATCAGCGGCGAAGGTTGCCGCCCCCTGATCTACGCCATCATGGACTATCTGGACGAACTGAGGCGCAGCGAACCGCCGCCAGCAGAGGAAACCCCGCAATGAGCCAATCCGTCGTCGCCGGCGCCATGCGGCTGGTGGTCAAGGTGGGCAGCAGCCTGGTCACCAACGAGGGCCGCGGTCTCGATCACCAGCGCCTGGCCCAGTGGGCTACACAGATCAGCGCGCTTGCCGGCCTGGGCAAGGAGGTGGTGCTGGTATCCAGTGGCGCCATCGCCGAGGGCATGCAGAGGTTGGGCTGGATGAAACGCCCGCACGCCCTGAACGAGCTGCAGGCGGCCGCCGCCGTGGGCCAGATGGGCCTGGTGGAGGCCTACGAGCGCTGCTTTCGCGCACACGGCCTGCACACCGCCCAAGTCCTCCTCACCCATGCCGACCTGGCCGACCGGGAACGCTACCTGAACGCCCGCAGCACCTTGCGCACCCTGCTTGCGCTCAAGGTGATCCCCATCATCAACGAGAACGATACGGTCACCACGGACGAGATCAAGGTAGGCGACAACGACACCCTGGGTGCCCTGGTGTCGAATCTGATCGAGGCCGACGTACTGGTGATCCTCACCGACCAGCAGGGTCTTTACACCGCCGACCCGCGCAAGGATCCGGCCGCCACCCTCGTGAAGGAGGCCATCGCCGGAGATGCCGCCCTGGAAGCGATGGCTGGCGGCGCAGGCAGCGCCATCGGCCGCGGCGGCATGCTCACCAAGGTCCTCGCCGCCAAGCGTGCGGCCAGGAGTGGCGCGCACACGGTAATCGCCAGCGGCCGCGAGGAGGAGGTCCTGGTCCGCCTGGCCCGCGGCGAGCTCATCGGCAGCCAGCTTGTGGCGCGCCGCTCGCCGCTGGCTGCACGGCGGCAGTGGCTGGCCGACCACCTGCAGGTCAGGGGGTGGGTCCGGGTGGATGCCGGGGCCGCCCGCGCGCTGACCGAGCAGGGCAAGAGTCTGCTGCCCATCGGCGTGACCGAGGTGATCGGCGACTTCCAGCGCGGCGAGGTGGTGGCCTGTCTGGACCCGGAGGGCCGCGATATCGCGCGTGGCCTGGTCAACTACAGCGCCGACGAGGCCCGCCGCATCATGGGCCGGCAGACCTCGCAGATCGAGTCCATCCTGGGCTATCTCGAAGAACCCGAACTCATACACCGCGACAACCTGGCGCTGCTCTGAGGGGAAGCTCCGGCTTGCAGCGCAGGCAGATAGGCCTGCCGCGGGCGCGGTATCCGTGTCATTCTGCATTTCCCGGCGCCATCGCAACCATGTCGGTAGAAGTGGGTCTGAAAAAACGGCGACACAGAACAGAGACGAAAACTTGGCCCGCAGCAAAACGATCCCCGCCCTCCTCCTGGTCACCGCCCTCCCGCTGTCGCCCCTGTCGTCCGTTGCCCAGGAGGCGGCCGTCAACACCTTGTCAGCCCGCATCCAGCAGGGGTTGTGGGAGTTCGCTTACCAGCGCTCGGGCAAGTTCAAGCCCCTGTCCTGGAAATACAAGGAGGATGGCAAGAGTGAGACCTGCATGGGCTCCGATCCGCGCCGGCACCTGCTCGACTGGATTGCCCGCAAGGGCTGTAGCGTAAACTCCGAACGCCCACTGCCAGACGGCTATCTGCTGAGTGGAGAGTGCCGGCTGAAGTGGGTACCCGGGCAGCCGGTGCCGGTGGACGTGAAGCTGACGTGGAGGGGGGAGAGGCGCTTCGACATGGAGATCCGCAGCCGTGAACACGCCCTCCTGAGCTACACGGAATACACCCGCGCCACCCTTCTGGGGCCATGCCCGGCACCTTGACCGGAAACTCAACAGTTGAGCGCGATGAGGATGAACAGGGCCGTGACCTGCATCAACACCAGGAACAGGACCAGCGGCTTGAGCGCGGTCTTGCGCCCCTTGTGCCGGTTGTCGATGAATGACATCCACTCGCCGATCACCCCCAGCACGCCGACCAGGAACAGGGGTGTGAGCAGCGTGATCACCAGGATGTGCCAGTTGCGTTTCTCGTGGCTGTCGCAGAAGGTCGAATGCATGGACAGGCTGGTGTCCAGGTGCTTGACCGCCAGATAGAAGAGATAGAACCAGATCAGCAGGGCCGCCAGCACACCCAGCAGGGTATACCAGAATTTCGCGGTCGCCATGGCATCGGCGAGCTCCCGGAATTGCCTCATCCAGCTCATCGCCCGCTCGCGAGCCTCAACCCAACCGCTGCCGCTGCGCCCTGACCTTGTCCAGGGTGGCGGCGATGTCCGCCAGGCGCATGCGTTCCTGATCGACCACCGCCGGCGGCGCCTTCGCGACAAAGGCGGGATTGGCCAGCTTGGCCTGCGCACGGGCCATGTCGCTGGCAAGGCGCGCGATCTCCTTGTCGAGGCGCACGATCTCCGCCTCGCGGTCGACCTCGACCCCGAGCATCAGCCGCCAATCGCCCACCAGCGCCAGCGGTGCATCGGATTCGGGCAGGCAAGCGACGGCCCGGACCTCGGACAGACGGGCCAGCAGCCGCATATAGGGGGCATAGACGGCCGCGCGTTCGGCATCGCCCTGCACGATCAGCGGCAGCTTCTGCGCCGGCGAGACGCCCATCTCGCCGCGCAGGTTACGACAGGCGTTGATCAAGGCCTTGAGGGTATCCATCTCCGCATGCGCAGCGGCATCGGAGCGCTCCGGACGCGGCTCGGGATAGGGTGCCAGCATGACGCTGACCCCGGTGTGACCTGCCAGCGGCGCCACCTTCTGCCACAGCTCTTCGGTGATGAACGGGATGATGGGATGGGCCAGGCGCAGGAGCTCCTCCAACACCCGCACCAGCGTGCGCCGCGTTGCGCGTTTGGCCGCCTCCGAACCGCCGGCGAGCTGCACCTTGGCGAGTTCGACGTACCAGTCGCAGTATTCGTCCCAGGCGAACTCGTAGATGGCGCGCGCGATCTGATCGAAGCGATACTGGGCATAGCCCTCCAGCACCGCCGCCTTGGCCTCCTCGAGGCGGCCAAGGACCCAGCGATCGACGAAGGAGAACTCCAGCGGCAGCGCCTCGTCCAGGCCCGTGTCCTGGCCCTCGCAGTTCATCAGCACGAAGCGGGTGGCGTTCCACAGCTTGTTGCAGAAGTTGCGGTAACCGTCGCAGCGGTTGAGGTCGAACTTGATGTCGCGCCCATGCGAGGCGAGCGAGGCGAAGGTGAAGCGCAGGGCGTCGGTGCCGAAAGCGGGGATGCCATTCGGGAATTCCTGGCGCGTGGCGCGCTCGATGGCCTCGGCCTGTTTCGGGTTCATCAGCCCCGTGGTGCGTTTTTTCACCAGCCCTTCCAGATCGATGCCGTCGATGAGGTCGATGGGGTCGAGGATGTTGCCCTTCGACTTGCTCATCTTGTTGCCGTGTGCGTCCCGCACCAGACCGGTGATGTACACCTCGCGGAAGGGGACCTTGCCGGTGAAGTGCAGGCTCATCATCACCATGCGCGCCACCCAGAAGAAGATGATGTCGAAGCCGGTGACCAACACCGAGGTGGGCAGGTAGCGCCGCAGCTCCGGCGTGTCCTCGGGCCAGCCCAGGGTGGAGAAAGGCCACAGCGCGGAGGAGAACCAGGTGTCGAGCACGTCCTCGTCCTGGCGGAGCTCGCGCCCACCGGCCAGTTGGCGGGCGATGGTCTCGTTGCGGGCGACATAGACGTTGCCCTGCTCGTCGTACCAGGCCGGGATGCGGTGACCCCACCAGAGCTGGCGCGAGATGCACCAGTCCTGGATGTTCTCCAGCCACTGGCGGTAGGTGGTGGTCCAGTTCGGCGGCACGAACCTGAGCTCCCCCGTCTCGACGACATCGAGGGCGCGCTTCGCCAGCCCCTGCATGGCCATGTACCACTGGTCGGTGAGCATGGGCTCGATGACCGCGCCGCTGCGGTCGCCGCGCGGGATCATCAGTCTGTGCGGTCTGGCCGACATCAGCAGACCCCTTGCCTGCAGTTCCTGCAGGATCTTCTCGCGCGCGACGTAGCGGTCCAGGCCCTGGTATTCGGCGGGGCCGAACTCGTTGATCCGGGCATCCAGGGTCAGCACATTGATGGCGGGCAGGTGATGCCGCTGGCCGACCTGCCAGTCGTTGAAATCGTGCGCCGGGGTGATCTTGACCACGCCGGTGCCGAACTCACGCTCGACATACTCGTCGGCGATGATGGGGATGTTGCGCTCGGCCACCGGCAGGCGCACATGGCGCCCGACCAGGTGCCGGTAGCGCTCGTCCTCGGGGTGCACCGCCACGGCGGTGTCGCCGAGCAGGGTTTCCGGCCGGGTGGTGGCCACCACCAGCCTGTCCTCGCTGCCCTCGATGGGATAGGCGATCTCCCAGATGAAACCGTCCTCCTCCTGGTTCACCACCTCGAGGTCGGACACCGCCGTCTGGAGCACGGGGTCCCAGTTCACCAGGCGCTTGCCGCGATAGATCAGACCCTCGTTGTAGAGGCGCACGAAGACCTCGGTGACCGCCCGCGACAGGCCCTCGTCCATGGTGAATCGCTCGCGGCTCCAGTCCGGCGAGGTGCCGAGCCGGCGCATCTGCCGGGTGATGGTCGAGCCGGACTGTTCCTTCCAGGCCCACACCCGCTCGACGAATTTCTCCCGCCCCAGGTCATGACGGGTGAGGCCCTCGGCGTCGAGCTGGCGTTCGACCACGATCTGGGTGGCGATGCCGGCATGATCGGTGCCCGGCTGCCAGAGCGTGTTGTCGCCACGCATGCGGTGATAGCGGATGAGCGCATCCATCAGCGTATGCTGGAAGGCATGCCCCATGTGCAGGGTACCGGTCACGTTCGGCGGCGGCAGCATGATGCAGTAGGACGGCACCCCCTCGCGCGTGCCCATGTCGAACCAGCCGGCGCCCTCCCAGCGTGCGTACCAGCGTTGTTCTATGTCGTGAGGTTCGAAGCTTTTGGCCAATTCCATGATGAAAAACGATCCCGTTTATCCTTGGAGGGGGTTGGAACTGCACGGTCTGATCCAGCCCCCAGATGCGCGTAGCTCGGCCATGACACGATCCGCTGCATGGGTGTCATCGCTGTGCACGCGGGTATGTTCGATGGTCGCAAACAGCGGTATGTCGCGCAGCGGCTGGATTATAGCGGGTCGGACGCTTTGTCTCGGGCATTCCCGCCCCGGGCCTCCAGGGCCCGACGGACGGCCTCCTCGATACGCAGTTGTTGGCGGATGAAGAGGTCCTCCAGCTTCTGTTCGAACCGGGCCAGGAAACGACTGAACTGCTCATCGGTCAGCGTGGAACGCGGGGCCTCCAGCCGGCCCAATGCCCCCTGGCGCCGCTCGCCCTGACGGCGCTCGGCATGACGCCTGTCCTGCACGGGCGGATTGCCCGACTGCCGCTCCACCACTTCGGTCAGCAGCGGGAAATCGTCATCGGCGTATCGGTGCGTGTCACCCGAACCGAATCCGGCCCGCTTTTCCAGCAGGGCGTCGATCTTGCCGAAGATGTCCTGGTTGTCGTCCGCCATCGCTACTTCCGGTTCAGGTCATGGGTCTCCAGGGCATAACCCCGCTCCTGATAGAAACGGAAGCGGCTGCGGGCCTGGAGGCGATCCGTCTCGTCGGCAGTGACGATCTCGATGAGCCGGTCGAAACGGCTGAAGCAGGCGGGGGGCTCTGGGGTCAGATTGATCAACACGTCGCAGGATGCCAGTTCGTCCGGGTGTGTACCGATCAGGACCGGCGTCCTGGCCGCCAGCGGATGACCGCAACGCACGTGCGGGATGAAAGACAGTTGCCGGGCGGTCCACAGGCCTGCATCGATTTCCGCCGCAAGCGCCACGTCCCCGGTGTACAAGAGGGAGTGTCGTCCGGACTGGTAGGCCTTGGCCGCCAGACGCATGGCCACATCGGACTTGCCCCCGGCATTGAAGTAGAAATCCACCCGTGTCATGGCTGCTGCCGATCCCGGCACGCCAGGGCCTGAACCACGGCCTCGCCGATGGCCGCCGGGCTCTCGGCCACCCGCACCCCCGCCGCCTGCAAGGCGGCGATCTTCTCCGCCGCCGTGCCCTTGCCGCCGGCGATGATGGCGCCCGCATGCCCCATGCGCTTGCCCTTGGGCGCGGTCAGGCCGGCAATGTAGGCCGCCACCGGCTTGCTGACCTGGGACCGGATGAACTCCGCCGCCGCTTCCTCGGCGGTGCCGCCGATCTCGCCCACCAGGACGATGGCCTCGGTCTGCGCGTCCTGCTCGAACAGTTCAAGGCAGTCGATGAAGTCCATGCCCTTGATCGGGTCGCCGCCGATACCGACGCAGGTGGACTGTCCCAGCCCCAGGCGGGTGGTCTGCCACACCGCCTCGTAGGTGAGGGTGCCGGAGCGCGAGACGATGCCGACCTTGCCCGGCTGGTGGATGAAACCCGGCATGATGCCGATCTTGCACGCACCCGGGGTGATCACGCCGGGACAGTTGGGGCCGATGAGCCGCGCGCCGGTGTCCTCGAGCGCTGCCTTGACGTTGATCATGTCCCGCACCGGGATACCCTCCGTGATGCAGGCGATGACCCGGATACCGGCCGCCGCCGCCTCGAGGATGCTGTCGGCGGCATAGGCCGCCGGCACGTAGATCATGCTCGCCTGCGCCCCCGTCGCGCGCACGGCGTCGCGCACGGTGTCGAACACAGGCAGGCCGAGGTGGGTCTGCCCGCCCTTGCCCGGTGTGACGCCTCCCACCATACGCGTGCCGTAGCGGATCGCCTGTTCGGAATGGAACGTGCCCTGTTTGCCGGTGAAGCCCTGGCAGATGACGCGGGTGTCCTTGTCCACCAATATGCTCACTGAAAGGCCCTCCTATCGCCTCGCCTCCGCCACCACCTGCCGCGCCGCGTCGGTCAGGTCCTCGGCGGCGATGATGGCGAGACCCGAGTTGGCCAGCAGGGCCCTGCCCTGCTCGGCGTTGGTGCCCTCCAGACGCACCACCACGGGTACGTTCACCCCCACCTTCTGCACCGCCTGGACGATCCCCTCGGCGATCAGGTCGCAGCGCACGATGCCGCCGAAGATGTTGATAAGCACCGCCTTCACCTTGGGATCGGCGAGTATGATGCGGAAGGCCTCGGCCACCGAGTCGGCGGTGGCGCCGCCGCCGACATCCAGAAAGTTCGCCGGACGGCCGCCCGAGAGCTGGATCAGGTCCATGGTGGCCATGGCCAGCCCGGCGCCGTTGACCATGCAGCCGATGTCGCCGTCGAGCGCGATGTAGTTGACATGGTGGGCATGCGCCTCGGCCTCCTTGGGGTCCATCTGGCTGGTGTCCATCATCGCGGCAAACGGTTTTTGCCGCCACAATGCGTTGTCGTCCACGACCATCTTGCAGTCCAGTGGCAGCAGCCGACCATCCTGCGTGACCACCAGCGGGTTCACCTCCAACAGGGCGAGGTCCTTGTCCATGAAGACGCGATAAAGCGCCTTGACGAGCTGTATAAAGGCCGCCACCAGTCCGCCCGAGAGGCCAAGCCCGAAGGCGAGATTGCGGCCCTGGTAGTCCATCAGGCCGACGACCGGATGCACCGTCTCGCGCAGGACCCGGTCCGGTTCGCGCGCGGCGACCTCCTCGATATCCATGCCGCCGGCGCTGGAGGCGACGATGCCGACCCGCTCTGCGGCACGGTCGACGGTGAAGGAGAGGTAGAGTTCGTGGGCGATGGGCAGCGTCTCTTCGACGAGCAGCCGACTCACCGGCTGGCCATCCGGCGCGTTCTGATAGGTGACGAGCCGGCTGCCCAGCAGGGCGCGCGCCGCCTCGGTCAGCTCCTCGATACTGCGGCAAAGCCGCACGCCGCCCGCCTTGCCCCGCCCGCCTGCATGCACCTGCGCCTTGACCACCCAGGGACCGCCGCCCAGCTCGCCCGCAGCGGCGGCGCATTGGTCGGCGTCCTCGACGACCCTGCCGCACGGGATGGCGATGCCATACTCATCGAGTACCGCCTTGGCCTGATATTCGTGCAGATTCATGTCGAAAGCACGGAGCAAAACCCGGATTTTGCAACAAACCCCAGGCGGTCGCCACGTCACCGGTCATCCGGTAGGATAGTGTCGTCCACACTCGCCGCCGAATCATGAGAGAAATCCTGGTCCTCTACTACAGCCTGCACGGCTCCGTGCGCGAGCTCGCGCGCCACGTCGCCCACGGCGTCGACTCCGTTCCTGGCACGGCGGCACGCCTGCGTACCGTGCCCAAGGTAGCCGCCGAGATCGAGGGACCGGCACGCCCGGTGCCCGATGCCGGCGCCCCCTATGCCAGCCTGCGCGACCTGGAGGAGTGCACCGGCCTGGCACTCGGTTCGCCCACGCGCTTCGGCAATATGGCCGCCGCCATGAAATATTTCTGGGACGGTACCTCGGGCGCCTGGCTCAACGGCGCCTTGTCGGGCAAACCGGCCTGCGTCTTCACCTCCAGCGCCAGCCTGCACGGTGGGCAGGAAAGCACCCTGCTGTCCATGATGCTGCCGCTGCTGCACCACGGTATGCTGATCGTCGGCCTGCCTTACAGCCAGCCCGAACTCAATGCCACCCGCTCCGGCGGCACCCCCTACGGCGCAAGCCACTTCGCCGGCGGCGACGGCCGTGAACCCATCACCGAGGAAGAGCGGCGGCTGGCCTTCGCCCTGGGTAAGCGCCTGGCAGAGGTCGCCGCCAGGCTGTCGGCATGAGCGCGCTCGGCACCGAGGCCCGCCGCTTCGCGCGCGGCCAGACCCAGGGGGTGTTGTCCACCCTGTCTTTACGCATCGAGGGCCACCCCTTCGGTTCGGTGGCGCCTTTCGTCCTCGACCACACGGGCCGCCCGGTGATCCTCATCTCCGATCTGGCCGAACACACGCGTAATCTCAAGGCCGACCCGCGCTGTTCGCTCATCGTGCAACCCTACAGCCCGGACATGCAGGTAGCTGGCCGCGTCACCCTGGTAGGCCGGGCCGAACGCCTGCCCGACAAGGATACGCCCGGCCCGCGCTATCTGCGCTATCACCCCCAGGCCGAGAGCTATTTCGCCATGCACGATTTCGCCTTCTGGCGTATCGAGCCGCTGCGCATCCGCTACATCGGCGGCTTCGGCAGGATCCACTGGATCGAGCCCGAGGCCTATCTGTTGGCAGAGGGCGCGCTGGCAGCCCAGGAGGGCGACATCCTCGCCCACATGAACGAGGATCACCGGCACAACCTCCGGGACTACTGCCGCCACGTGCACGGCGTGCAGACCGAGACGGTCGAGATGGTGGGGATCGATCCTGACGGTTTCGACGTGCGGACAAACGGCCGCATCCTGCGTTTCGACTTCCCTGCGCCCATCGCCGACGCGCAGGCTGCGCGCGTCGCCCTGGTCGAGCTCGCCCGTCGATGCCGCGCCTAGTTTGGGCGCAGTGGGGGGCGGCCGCCAGCCTCATCGCCCTCATCCTGCTGGGGCTGGCCTGGGAGCTGTGGCTCGCTCCACTACGGCCCGGTGGCTCCTGGCTGGCGCTCAAGGTGCTGCCCCTGCTCCTGCCCCTGCGTGGCATCCTGCAAGGCCGGCCCTATACCTATCGTTGGGCCAGCCTGCTGATCTGGCTCTATGTCCTCGAGGCCGTGGTGCGCCTGGCGAGCGACCCATCCCCGGCCTATGTCCTGGCTACGGCCAGTCTGGTGCTGTCGCTCAGTTTCTTCGTTTTCGTCGCGCTTTACCTAAGACGGCCTGCCTAGGCCAAGCATGCTCACACTTCATCTTGGTCCACCCACAGCAGGCTTTGCTGTGTCCCTGGCAACCATTCCAGAACCATTTGACGATATTAGTATCTGTTAATACACTCCGGAACATTTCAGCACCCCTGCCCTGCCATGAACTCGACTCACGTTGTGTATTTCCGCTACCTGCCCATGTCAGTGCGGGTGCTGTTCACCATGGTCCTGCTCACCTTCGGCCTGGCCTATCTCATGGCCATGATCCAGGTATGGGAGTCGCATGCCGGCAAGGACGGCAACCCCATGCTCTCGGGCAAGGACCTGATGATCGCCTATCGCGGCAATCCTGAGGGTACCAAGCTGGAGACGGCGCTGCGCGGGCCCATGTCGGACATGCTGCCGGACGACAAGAAAAAGATCGTGTTCGATTGGCTGCACGATGGGGCCAAGCCGGAGCTGATCGAGAGCGCCATCAAGCCGATCATCGACCAGCATTGCATTGCCTGCCACAGCCCGGAGGCCAACCCGCACCTGCCCAACCTGACTACGGTCGAAGGCATACAGGCGGTGGCGCTACAGGACACCGGCATGACCATCCCCACCCTGGTGCGGGTGTCGCACATCCACCTCTTCTCCATCACCTTCATCTTCTTCATCGTCGGCTACATCTTCACCCACGCCTACGTGCGGCCGGTGTGGCTCAAATGCGTGCTGATCGCCGCCCCTTTCGCCGTGCTCATCACCGACATCGCCTCCTGGTATCTCACCAAGGTCTGGACCGGTTTCGCATGGGTGGTGATTGCCTCCGGTGGCGTCATGGGTATCTCCTTCGCCGCCATGTGGGTGATCTCCATGTGGCAGCTTTGGTTCGGTCGCGTGCCTGAGCTGGTGTCCGAGAACGAAGGCCGCCTGCCCAAGCTGCACTTGAGTGGCGCGCGCACCTAGCCCCGAGTGCCGACTATCCGACTCATGGCCGTTGCGCGGCAGACCTGGGAGAAGCCAGGTCTGACCGGCGCCCAATGCTGGCGCGAATTGACTGCCCCAGGTCTTTCCGCCTAGGCCGTCAGATCAGGGCGTGACCTGCGGATGCGCCCGCACCTCGCCGCTCATCAACTTGTTGAGCGCGTTGAGATAGGCCCTGGCCGAGGCGATGACGATGTCCGTATCGGCACCCTGACCGTTGACGATGCGTCCGCCCTTGTTCACCCGCACCGTCACCTCTCCCTGGGCGTCCGTGCCGGTGGTGATGTTGTTGACCGAGTAGAGCAGCAGGTCGGAGGCCGACTGCACGATGGACTCGATCGCCCTGAAGGCGGCATCCACCGGCCCGCCGCCGTCGGCCTCGGCGCGACGCTCCTCGCCGTTGTCGGAGAGCACGACGATGGCATGCGGTGTCTCGCCGGTTTCGGAGCAGACCTTGAGCGACAGCAGCTTGTAGCGGTCGGCCTGGGCGAAGGTGGCCTCGTCCGAGATCAGGGCGTGGATGTCCTCGTCGAAGATCTCGTGCTTCTTGTCCGCGAGGTCCTTGAAGCGGGCGAAGGCGGCGTTCAGGGCCTCCTCCGACTCCAGCACGATGCCCAATTCCGCCAGCCGCGTCTTGAAGGCGTTGCGACCGGAGTGCTTGCCCAGCACCATGCGGTTGGCGCTCCAACCCACGTCCTCGGCGCGCATGATCTCGTAGGTCTCGCGGTGCTTGAGCACGCCGTCCTGGTGGATGCCGGACTCGTGGGCGAAGGCGTTGGCACCGACGATGGCCTTGTTGGGCTGAACGGCAAAACCCGTGATCCCGGCCACCAGCCGGCTCGCCGGTACGATCTGGGTGGTATCCAGGCGGGTGTCGCAGGGGAAGACGTCCTGGCGCGTGCGCACCGCCATGACGATCTCCTCCAGCGAGGCATTGCCCGCCCGCTCGCCCAGGCCGTTGATGGTGCACTCGACCTGGCGGGCGCCGTTCAGGACCGCGGAGAGCGAATTGGCCACGGCCAGCCCCAGGTCGTTGTGGCAGTGCACGGAGAAGACAGCCTTGTCCGAGTTGGGGATGCGTTCGCGTAGGGTACGGATCAACTCGCCGAACTGCCAGGGCAGGTTGTAGCCGACGGTGTCGGGGATGTTGAGGGTGCGCGCGCCGGCATCGATCACCGCCTCCAGCACCCGGCAGAGGAAGTCGGGGTCGGAGCGACCGGCATCCTCGGGCGAGAACTCCACGTCGTCGGTCCAGCGCCGCGCCCATTGCACCGCCCTGACCGCCTGTTCGACGACCTGCTCGGGGGTCATCCTGAGCTTTCTCTCCATGTGGATCGGGCTGGTGGCGATGAAGGTGTGGATGCGGCCCGAGGCGGCGCCCCTGAGGGCCTCGCCGGCGCGGTTGATATCGTTTTCCAGGGCGCGCGCCAGCCCGCACACCGTGCTCTCCCTGATGGCGTCCGCCACTGCCTTCACCGCCTCGAAATCACCGTTGCTGGCGGCGGGGAAGCCCGCCTCGATCACATCCACCCGCATGCGTTCCAGCTGTTTGGCGATGCGGACCTTCTCCTCCCTGGTCATCGATGCGCCGGGGCTTTGCTCACCGTCGCGCAAGGTGGTATCGAAAACGATCAATTGCTCTTTCATGGCCTGCTCCAAATGCATGCCGCCCTACAGGGTCACGGCCGGTTGACTTTGCCCCGGGCCCGGAGAACTCACCCGAGCCGCCCCCCGTGGGGGGTCAAGCCACGCCTGGACGAGCCGGCGAACGGCTTGCAAACGGGAATGCTAACGAAAAAGGGAAAGGAGAGATATCAGCGCCCGCAACGGGGCAGCAGCAGCAGCAGCAGGCGGGTTGCCAGCCGCAGAGAGGAAGACTGTCTGGATGCGAAGATGCTGTCCATGGCCCCAATATAGCCGCCTACT
Source organism: uncultured Burkholderiales bacterium (assembly GCA_938038385.1). Taxonomy (GTDB): domain Bacteria; phylum Pseudomonadota; class Gammaproteobacteria; order Burkholderiales; family Thiobacillaceae; genus JANWZL01. The sequence continues at coordinate 31,854 of CALHRD010000035.1, read as the reverse complement.
GCGCTTCGGACAACCCTTTGCGTGACCGGGTTTTGTGCCATTGATAGAGGCTCACGACATAGCCCGAAAGCGCGTACCCGAGGAACAGGGAGAAGAGCACGATGGGCGGATCGAGCGAGATGAGGACGAAAGACAGCGCGATCAGCACCACGACGACGAAGGGCACGCTCTTGCGCAGGTTGATGTCCTTGCCGCTGTAGAAACGCAGATTGGTCACCATGGTGATGCCGGCGAACAAAGTCAGGGCCCAGGCGAACCAGCGCAGTTCCTCGCCGCTCAGGCGATTGTCGTGCGCCACCCAGACCAGACCGGCGATGAGCGCTGCCGCCGAGGGGCTGGGCAGGCCCTGGAACCAGCGCTTGTCCTGCACATCGAGCAGGGTGTTGAAACGCGCCAACCTCAGGGCCGCGCCGGCGCAATAAACGAAGGCGGCGATCCAGCCGAGCTTGCCCAGACCTTTCAGGGCGAAACTGTACATCACCAGTGCGGGCGCTACCCCGAAGGCGACCATGTCGGACAGTGAATCGTACTCGGCGCCGAAGGCGCTCTGAGTGCGCGTCAGACGCGCCACCCGCCCGTCCAGACCGTCGAGCACCATGGCCACGAAGATGCCGACGGCGGCATGCTCGAAGCGCCCGTTCATGGCCTGAACGATGGCGTAGAAGCCGGCGAACAGGGCACCGGAGGTCAGGAGATTGGGCAGCAGATAGATACCGCGCCGGGCGAAACGGCCCCGGAAGCGGACGAGACCCGGATCCTCGCTCACCGTTTCAGCATGGCCAGGACATCGACAGCGGCACGCACCCTGTCGCCCAGACCGACATGCGGCCTTGCATCCAGGGGCAGATAGACGTCCAGCCGGGAACCGAATCGGATGAAACCGTAGCGCTGGCCGCGCGCGAGGTGGTCGCCGGGTTTGACGTAGGACAGGATGCGACGGGCGACCAGCCCGGCCACCTGTACACAGGTGACATCCTGACCGTCGTCGGTGCGCAACCACAGGGCATTGCGCTCGTTCTCGCGCGAGGCCTTGTCGAGCACCGCGTTGACGAACAGGCCGGCGTGATACCACTGCGCCTTCACCTCGCCATCGACCGGACTGCGGTTGGAGTGGACGTTGAACACGTTCATGAACACGCTGATCTTGAGCGCTCGGCGCTTGAGCCAGGGGTCGTCCGTCTCCTCCACCGCCACCACCCGCCCGTCGGCCGGCGACAGGACCAGACCAGGCCCCTGCACCGGGGTGCGCGGCGGATCGCGGAAAAACTGCAACACGAAGACGAATGCCAGCCAGAACGGCAGGGCGGTCAACCAGCCCTCGAACCAATAGGTCGCAGCCACCGCCGCGACAAAGGCGACGGCCACATGCGTCCAGCCCTCACGGGCGATCAGCGGGTGAACCCCCGTCTCACTGCACACGCCGCACGGCCCGCTCAGTTGCGCGACTTATCGACCAGCTGCTTGGCCTTGATCCAGGGCATCATGTCCCGCAGCTTCGCCCCTACCAACTCGATCGGATGCTCGGCGGTGAGTCGCCGGCGGGCGGTCATCTCGGGGTAACCCATGCGGCCTTCCAGAATGAAACGCTTGGCGTATTCACCATTCTGGATGTTCGCCAGGGCCTCGCGCATGGCGGCGCGGCTCGCCTCGTTGATCACCTTCGGGCCGGTGACGTATTCGCCGTATTCCGCATTGTTGGAGATGGAATAGTTCATGTTGGCGATGCCGCCCTCGTACATCAGATCGACGATGAGCTTCAACTCGTGCAGGCACTCGAAATAGGCCATCTCGGGCGCGTAACCGGCCTCGACCAGGGTATCGAAGCCCATCTTCACCAGTTCCACCGCACCGCCGCACAGGACCGCCTGCTCGCCGAACAGGTCGGTTTCGGTCTCCTCGCGGAAGTTGGTCTCGATGACGCCGGCACGGGCGCCGCCGTTGGCCGCGGCATAGGACAGGGCGAGGTCGCGCGCCTTGCCGCTCACGTCCTGGAAGACCGCGATCAGCGAGGGCACGCCACCGCCTTCGACATAGGTGGAGCGCACCAGATGTCCCGGTCCCTTGGGGGCGATCATGATCACGTCTACATCTGAGCGTGGCTTGATCTGGCCATAGTGGATGTTGAAACCGTGGGCGAAGGCGAGCGCCGCGCCCTTCTTCAGATTCGGTTCGATCTCGTAGCGATAGACGTCCGGCTGCTGCTCATCGGGTACCAGGATCATCACCACGTCGGCATCCTTCACCGCGGCGGCGACCTCCTTGACCGTGAGGCCGGCCTTCTTGGCCTTGTCCCAGGATGCGCCGCCCTTGCGCAGGCCCACCGTGACCTTGACGCCGGAGTCCTTCAGGTTGTTGGCATGGGCATGACCCTGGGAGCCATAACCGACGATCGCCACCTTCTTTTTCTTGATCAGGGAGAGGTCGGCGTCCTTTTCGTAATAAACCTTCATGGCGATCCTTTCGCAAAGGGTGAGGGGTGAGGGGTGAGGGGTGCTTGCGTCATACACGGATGCTGGCGCCACACCTCACGCCTGACGCCTCACTAGACCTTCATGACCCGCTCGCCCCGGCCTATGCCGGAGGCACCGGTGCGCACCGCCTCCAGGATGGCATCGGGTTCCAGAGCGCCGAGAAAAGCGTTGAGCTTGCTGACCGTGCCGGTAAGCTCGATGGTGTAGGTCTTGTCGGTCACGTCGATGATGCGCCCGCGAAAGATGTCGGACATGCGCTTCATCTCCTCGCGATACTCACCCGTGGCGCGCACCTTCACCAACATGAGCTCACGCTCGATATGCCCGCCGTCGGTGAGATCCTGCACCTTCACCACGTCCACCAGCTTGTTCAACTGCTTGGTGATCTGTTCGATCACGTCGTCCGAGCCGCGGGTGACGATGGTCATGCGCGACAGGGTCGGGTCTTCGGTCGGGGCGACGGTGAGGGACTCGATGTTGTAGCCACGGGCGGAGAACAGTCCCGCAACACGGGACAACGCCCCGGACTCGTTTTCCATCAGGAGGGAGATGATGTGGCGCATACGGGGAATCCGGTATCAGCGGTCTGGGATCAGACCAGGATCATCTCGGAGAGACCCTTGCCGGCGGGAATCATCGGGTAGACATTCTCGCGCGGGTCGGTGACGAAGTTGAGGAACACCAGCCTATCCCTGTACTTGCCGAAGGCATCACGCAGGGCCGGTTCCACATCCTGCGGCTTTTCGATGGTCATGCCGACGTGTCCGTAGGCCTCGGCCAGCTTGGCGAAATCCGGCAGGGCATCGACGTAGGATTCCGCATAGCGCTCCTCGTAGAAGAACTCCTGCCACTGCCGCACCATGCCGAGATAACGGTTGTTGAGCAGGATGATCTTGATGGGCAGGTTTTCCTGCTGACAGGTCGACAACTCCTGGATGTTCATCTGGATGCTGCCCTCCCCCGTCACGCAGGCCACCATGGCGTCGGGGAAGGCCAGCTGCACGCCCATGGCGTAGGGCAGACCGACCCCCATGGTGCCCAGCCCGCCGGAGTTGATCCAGCGACGTGGCTTGCTGAATGGGTAATACTGCGCCGCCCACATCTGGTGCTGCCCCACGTCCGAGGTGACGTAGGCCTCACCGCCGGTGACCTCATACAGCTTCTCGATGACATACTGCGGCTTGATGACCTCCGAGGAACGGTCGTATTTCAGACAATCCTGCGAACGCCACAACTCGATCTGCGCCCACCATGCCTTCAGCGCGGCCTGGTCGGGGCGTTCGCTGCCTGCCTTCAGCTGCCGGATGATCTCGTCCAGTACGTGGGCCACGTCGCCGACGATGGGCACATCCACCTTGACCCGCTTGGAGATCGAGGAGGGATCGACGTCGATGTGGACGATGCGCCTGGCCTCCTTGGCGAAGTGTTTGGGATTGCCGATGACGCGGTCGTCGAAACGCGCGCCCACGGCGAGCAGCACGTCGCAGTGCTGCATGGCCATGTTCGCCTCGAAAGTGCCGTGCATGCCCAGCATGCCCAGAAAGAGGGGATCCGGCGCCGGGTAGCCGCCCAGACCCATGAGCGTATTGGTCACCGGATAGCCGAGCAGACGGGTCAGTTCGATGACCTGCTCGGCGGCATCTCCCAGGATAACCCCGCCCCCCGTGTAGATCATCGGACGCTTGGCCTCCAGCAGCATCTGCACGGCGCGCTTGATCTGACCGGCATGCCCCTTGAAGGTCGGGTTGTACGAGCGCATGCGGATGTCGGCCGGATATTCGAACGCACAGGTGTGCTGCGTCACGTCCTTGGGGATGTCCACCACCACCGGCCCGGGCCGTCCCGTGGCAGCGATGTAGAAGGCCTTCTTGATCGTGGTGGCGAGTTCCCGAACGTCCTTCACCAGGAAATTGTGTTTGACGCAGGGTCGGCTGATCCCGACGGTGTCCACCTCCTGGAAGGCGTCCATGCCGATCGCCGCGGTCGGGACCTGACCGGTCAGCACCACCAGCGGTATGGAGTCCATGTAGGCCGTGGCGATGCCGGTCACCGCGTTGGTCGCGCCCGGCCCCGAGGTGACCAGGGCAACCCCCACCCTGCCTGTCGAGCGCGCATAGGCGTCGGCCGCATGCACCGCCGCCTGCTCATGCCTTACCAGTACATGCTTGAACCGCTTCTGCTTGTAGATTTCATCGTAGATGTTGAGCACCGCCCCGCCCGGGTAACCGAAGACATACTCGACGCCTTCCGCCTGTAGACAGCGCACGACGATCTCGGCACCGGTCGTTTCTGTATCAGCCATGGTGCGATGATTTTCGATCCGGAAAAGCTTAGAACACTAATGTTTGTGAACCCGGCGGTCAAGCAAACACGGCGCCGTGGCGCCCGAAAGGTCCTGTTGCCGCAAGGGCCTTCACGCGGAACCGGTGGGGGGAAAGACTGGTGGGTCGTGCAGGATTCGAACCTGCGACCAACGGATTAAAAGTCCGCTGCTCTACCGGCTGAGCTAACGACCCGGAGAAAGCGTCAATTATGGATGATGGATGACTGCGTCGTCAATGCAGGCCTGGCCTGCCGTCAGTAAGTCGTGGTCTTTCGGGTTCTTTGCGGCGGTGTCGCGGACTTTGGCTTGCTGAAATCGACTTCCTTGACCTCGGCGGCCGCTCCCGGCTGATCCGCGGGCACGCCTGCATTCTTCTTGTTCCAGGACGCCACGAAGGCATGGATGTTCTGCAATTTCACCTGACCTGGAATGAACATCACGATCTCGCCGTTGGGGTCGTAAAGGTAGGAAGTGGGGTAGAAATCCACCGGTCCTACCTGTCGGAACGGGCTGTCCGGATTCCGGCGCGCACCACCGGCGACGATGGCGTGGAAGTCCAGGTTATGACGGCTTGCCACGTCACGTACCACGCCCTCCTCCGGGCCATAGTCCAGACCGATACCTATGACGACGAAATCCTTGCGCTTGTTCAACTCATTGAGAGCGGGCACCTCCGCCCAACACAACGGGCACCAGGGTGCCCAGAAATTTACCAGCACCCACTTGCCACGAAAGTCCGACAGGCGTATCGACTTGCCGTTGATGTCAGTGAACTGGAAATTGATGGCCTTGGAGGACTCGGCCTGTGCCTGGGCGGGCCCGCTTGCCATGAGACTCATGCCAAGGAGCCAGGCGATGAGGAATCTGCGCATTCGTTATCCTTTACTGAACACCGCGGTGTCGTGGCAACTGCGGACACCACGGCGATGCGCCCGCCATCGTCAAGCGTCCCGCATCATCAAATAATACTGGACTTTCATGGTCACCGCAGCCCCCGTCACGATGGCGAAAAAGACGATGATCGAACCCACGGCCAGGGTGGAGATGCCGGTTACCCCCTGACCAATGGTGCAGCCGAGGGCGGTTACGCCACCAAAGCCCATCAGCACGGCGCCGATCAGGTGTCGGAACATGTCCTGGGGTGAGGTGAAGTATTCCCAACGGAAGGTCCTGTTGAACACCGAGTACAGGAAAGACCCGATCACCACACCGAAGACCGTGGCGATGGCGAAGGTGACGGTGGTCGAGGTGTCTGTCCAGTAGGCCCACAAATCCATGGTGTATCCCAGCGGCGCGACGAAGCTCATCGATTCGGCCAGCCTGGAGTTGGTGCCCAGATAGACCGGCTCCAGGGTGTCGGGGTGCTCCGGCAGGAAGCCGAGCTTGCCCGTGACATACCAGCCGCCCACCACCACCAGCCCGACCACGATACCCGCCAGGACGTTATCGGTGCTGCGGCGGAAGTCTTTACTGCCGAACACGAAGGCCATGATGCCGAGACTGAGCGCGACGGCGACCATGAGCTGGCCGAGCTGATTGTCCGGGCCGACCACGAGCACCGGCAGGGTTTGGAGATGATCGAAGTGGTACGTGACCGCATCGGCCTCGAGCACATTGACGCGGAACCAGCCAAAGATGCCACGCAGGGTGACGAGGGCGGAATAACCGAGGAACAGGAAGACCACGACCGATTTCAGGTTGCCGCCCCCCAGCCGCACCAGGGTACGCTGGCCACAACCGGATGCCAGGGTCATGCCCACGCCAAACGTCAGGCCGCCTACGAGCATCGCCAGCCAGGGCAGTCTGGAGCTGGTGTAGATGGTCTTGGTCGGGTCCAGGTAGCCGACATATTCGAGGATGGCCGTACCGAGGATGGCGACGGCGATGGCCAGCAGCCAGGCGCGCATGCGCCCCCATTCCCCCATGTTCACCACGTCCGAGACCGCCCCCATCGTGCAGAAGCTGGTCTTGTTGGCCACGTAACCGAACACCAGGGCCAGGACGAAACCCAGGCCGACGACCATGTGCGTGATCTCCTGCACCTGCTCAGCTTCCATCGACGTCTCCTATCTTGCTTTGGAAAATGGACAAAAAAAGCTAGCGTTTTTGCGCGTCCAGCTCAATTCGATATCCCTACCATATAACGCGTCACATCAGGCAGGCCCGCATCGAGAAAGCCCTGACGACGGAAGCGACAGGCATCGCAACGTCCGCAGGCCCGCCCCTGGGCGTCGGCCTGATAACAGGACACGGTCAGGGCGTAGTCCACGCCCAGCTCCGTGCCGAGTCGGATGATCTGCGCCTTGCTCATGTGCATGAGCGGGGCCTCGATGCGCAGGCGCCTGCCCTCCAGCGCGCGCCGTGTGGCGACGTCGGCCAGACGCTGAAAGGCGCTGATGAACTCGGGACGGCAATCGGGATAGCCCGAATAGTCCACCGCGTTCACACCGATGAACAGGGCCCCGGCCTCCAGGACCTCGGCCCAGCCCAGGGCGAGGGCCAGCATGACCGTGTTGCGGGCAGGCACATAGGTCACGGGCACCCCCTCGACGGCCGCCTCGGGCACGGCGATGCGCGGGTCGGTGAGGGCCGAGCCACCGAACTGGCCCATGTCGAGGGTGACTACACGGTGCTCGACCGCCCCCAACTGCGTGGCGACGGCCCGCGCGGCATCCAGTTCGGCTGCATGTCGCTGGCCATAGTGCACGCTCAGGGCATGGCAGGCATGGCCCTGGCTGCGGGCAAGCGCCAGGGTGGTGGCCGAATCCAGTCCACCGGAGAGGAGGACCACCGCCCGCTTCATTTACCCGGCACCTCGCCCCAGAGCAGCTTGTGCAACTGTATCTGCATGCGCACGGGCAGGCCGTCGCGCAGTATCCATTCGGCCAGGTCGCGCGCTTCGAGCCGGCCCCAGACCGGCGAGAACAGGACGGCAGCGCGCGTGTGCAAGCGACGTTCGAGCACGACCTGCCGGGCCCAGGCGTAGTCGGCGGCGTCGCAGAGCACGAACTTGACTTCATCGCGCGGGGTGAGCTGGTCCAGGTTGTGCCAGAGCGTACGCCCCACCTCGCCCGAGCCGGGTGTCTTGATGTCGATGATGCGGGCGACGCGCGGGTCCACACCGGCGATGTCGAGCGCGCCGCTGGTCTCCAGACTGACATCGTAGCCGGCATTGCAGAGCCGGCTCAGGAGGGCCGCACAGTCGCGCTGGGCGAGGGGTTCACCGCCGGTCACCGTCACGTGCCGGCAAGGGTGCCTGCTCGTCTCGGCGACGATCTCCTCCAAAAACATCCATGACCCGCCCTGGAAGGCGTAGTCGCTGTCGCAATAGCCGCAGCGCAGCGGACAACCGGTCAGACGGATGAATACGGTGGGCAGCCCGACGCGACTGGCCTCCCCCTGCAGGGAAAAGAAGATCTCGGTGACGCGCAGACGCGGTCCGGAAGACGTCACTTCAGCGTCGTGAGCAGTTTGCGCGCGTTTTCTGCGGCCCGGCTCTGAGGAAACCTGGCCACCAGCTGGTCCAGCAGGGACTGGGCAGCGGCCGTCTCACCCATTTGTATCCTGGCGCGGGCGAGGCTCAGCATGGCGTCGGGCACCTTGTTGCTGGCGGGGAAATCGTTGATCAGCTTCTGGTAGGCCTGCACGGCGCTGCTGTAGTCCCCCAGACTGGCATGGGCCAGGCCCAGCCAGTAGTAGGCATTGCTGGCCAGGCTGCCGCTCGGAAAATCGCCGAGGAAGGCCTGAAATGAGCTGACCGCGGCATTGTAATCGCCGGCCCTGAACTGGGTCAGGGCGGCCTCGTAGCTCCTGCTCTCGCTGCGGGCGTCGAGGCCGGAGCCCAACAGCGTCCTGCTGGGCTGCAGCTGGATCGCCTCCGGCACGACTGTGGGCGCCGCGGGACGGCTGGCGAGTTCCTTGATGCGGTTGTCCAGATCCTCGTAGAGCTCCTTCTGACGGCGCTGCGTCTGGGCGATGGCATGCTGCTGCTCTTCCTGCTGGCCGCGCAGGCGCGCCAGCTCCGCCCTCAGCTCGGCCATCTGGTTGAGCATGTTGAGCAGGCCCTGATTGCTGAGCTGTGCCTCCATGCGACGCAGCCGGTCCTCCAGGGCACGCATGTCCTGACGCATCTCGTTCTGGCGCAAGGCCAGATCGTCGAGTGTGGCTGCCCACGTCGCCGGGGCCCAGGCCAGCGTCAGCAGGCAGGCAAGCAGGGAGAAGATGTGCCTGTTCATTCGCCGACGTAGTGGATTTCGGTCCTGCGGTTCATCTTCCAGGCGGATTCGTCATGCCCTTCCACCGCCGGTTTTTCCTCGCCCAAGCTCACCGCCTCCATCTGGCCGTCGGGCACCCCCAGCAGGGTCATCGCCTGCCGGACACTCTCGGCACGCCGCTGGCCCAGCGCCAGGTTGTATTCCCGGCTGCCGCGCTCGTCGGTGTGTCCCTGCAGGATCACCTTGAAACCCGGGTTCGCCTTGAGGTAGGCGGCGTGCACGTCCAATATGGGCTGAAAACGGCCGTCGATGACCGCACTGTCGAACTCGAAATAGATCACCCGCTGCGCCAGGGGGCTGGCAGGATCACGATGCGCTCCCGGTGTAATGACATCGGTCTTGGCGGCTCCGGCCACCGGGGCCATGGCGGCGGCGCCGGGGACGGTCTGCTCGGCACTGGGGGGCAGGGCGCGAGTCTCCACCACAGGTCGTTGGATGGGAGCCGTGGTCCCGACCGCCGTTCCCGGCCGGGGCTCGGGCGTCGCAGCCGTCACCGTCGGCGCGCGCGTCGCCTCGGTGACCGGCGTCGCCGTGCTGACCCGGGCTGCCGCGCCGCTCTCGTCTATGGGGGCCTCGGTCTGCATGCCCGAACAGGCAGCCAGCAAAAGGCTGGCCAGCACCGCAAGGATCGACTGTCTGATCATGAACTCGCTCCTGTTGAGTTTGCGTTGAATCCGATGTTCAAGGGGCCCAGGCGGGTTCCCTGAGGTCGCCCGTCTGCGAGAGCCGCTGTCGCACCCGTCCGTCGACGCTCACCGTCGCCAGCACGCCGCGCCCGTTGACCAGCGTGGCATAGAGGATGCTCCTGCCGTTCGGCGCGAAGCTGGGCGATTCGTCGAAGCTGGTGTCGGTCAACACCTGCATCTGCCGCGTGGCCAGGTCCATCACCGCGATTTGGAAGCGTCCGTCGCGCCGGTGTACGAAGGCCATCATCCGACCGTCCGGCGAGATCGCAGGCGATACATTGTACCCGCCTTCGAAGGTCATCCGCTGCGCCTGACCGCCGGCGAGCGGTATGCGGTAGATCTGCGGCGAGCCGCCACGATCGGACGTGAAATAGAGCCATTGGCCATCCGGACTGAACACGGGTTCGGTGTCCAGGCCCGGGCTGCTGGCGATGCGCCTGGGCTCACCGCCCGCCGCGTCGATCAGGTAGATCTGGGAAACGGCGTCGCGCGAGAGGGTCACGGCGAGTTGCCGACCGTCCGGCGACCAGGCCGGCGCGGAGTTGGAGCCGCGGAAGTTGGCCAGTACCTGGCGGCTGCCATCGGCCAGGCGCTGCACATAGACGATGGGCTTCTTCTTCTCGAACGACACATAGGCCAGGCGGCTGCCGTCCGGCGACCAGGCCGGCGAGATGATGGGCTCGGGAGAGCGCGCCACGGTGAAGGCGTTCTGGCTGTCGGCGTCGGCCACCTGCAGCTCGAACCAGCCGTTCTGCTTGAGGATGTAAGCGATGCGCCCGCTGTAGTTGCCCGGCTCCCCCAGCAGTTTCTCATGCACCACATCGGAGATGCGGTGTGCTGCCGAGCGCAGACCGCCGGCTGGCACCGTCAGGCTCAGGCCCGCCAGCTCGCTCTGTCGCGGCACGTCGTAGAGCCAGAAGCGCACCTCCAGCCGGCCGTCCGGAAGGGGCAGCACCTGACCGATGAGCAGGGCCTCCGCCCCCGCGGCGCGCCAGACCGGCATGCGCACCTCCTCGGGACGGGTGGGGAGGGGCTCCTGCCCCTTGGCGCTGACGATCTGGAAATAGCCGCTGCGGGCCAGGTTGGCCGAGATCACCGCGGCGGGATTCTCGCCCGCCACCCCTGCCGGCATGGCGAAGGGGGCCAGGGCGACGGGGATGCGCTTGGCCGCGCCGCCGACGATCTCGATGGTCATGGCCGCATGCGCCTGCAGGGCGGCGGATAGGAGCAGCGGCAGGAGAGTGCGAAGCCAGACGCTGAAGGGGAAGAATGGCGAGGTCATGGGCATGATTCTATCAACAGGCGTGCGCATTGGCGCCGGCATCAGGTTCCCGTGCCCGCCTCATCGTAGGGGCGGAATTTCAGGAGCAGCTCGTCACGAAAGGCGTTCGCCAGCTCCCGGTCGGGTGGCAGGGGCAGAGGCGAAGCCCTGAGGATGGCGAGCTCGACCTGCCGGTCGTAGGCCGGCTGACCGCTCGACTTCACCAGGGTGAGCCTGAGGACCTCGCCGTCGGGGAGCAGACGCACCTGGTAGACGACTTCCGGGTTGCCGCTCAGATTGGGCGGCAGGCGCAGATAGCCATGGATCTTGTTGCGGATGCGGCCGCGATAATCCTCGATCATCTTCAGGCGGGCGGCGGCCTCGGCCTGACTGCGCGCCCCGCGCTGTAGCAGTCTGGCCTCCCCGGCCAAATCCTCCTGCAACTGGCGCGCCAATTCCTCGTCCAGTTCCCGGCGGGCCCGTTCCTGAGCGAGGCGACGCGCCTCTTCCTGCCGACGCGCTTCTTCCTGCCGACGCGCCACCTCCTCCTGTCGCTGTCGTTCGGCCTCCTGCCGGCGTGCTTCGGCCTCCTGGCGCTCGCGTTGCTGGCGCGCGACATCCTCTTGCCGACGACGCTCCGCCTCGATGCGGGCCTGTTCCCGCCGCTCTGCCTCCAGGCGGCGACGTTCCGCCTCCTTCCTGGCCTCCAGTTCGATATCCGCCTTGGGCTCGGCGGCAGGGGGTGCCGGCAGCGGTTCCGGTGGTGCGACCGGCTCAACCGCGGACTGCGGCGCAACAGGCTCGGGCAGCGGCGGCAGTTCCACCCACAGATCGGCATAGACCGGCAATTCCGGCAGGCTGCGCCAGGTCACACTGAACACCAGGCCGAGGACGAACACCCCATGCACCAACATGGCCATGGCACCGGCCCCGAAATACTGGCCGCCGGAGGGATGGATCACGACGCCCCCGGCTTGACCAGGAGGCCGACACGCGACGCCCCGGCCCTTTGCAGCGCATCCATGACCTGCATCACGGCCTCGTAGCGCACGTCCTTGTCCGCGGAGATGACCACCGGCTGGTCCTTGTGGACCTTGAGCCGGTCCGCCACCGCCTGCACGAGCCGTTCCCGAGTCAGGACCTCCTCATTGTCGGGCGCCGACCGGTCACGCAGCAGCAGGGTGCCGTCCAGCCTGACCATCACCTCCAGAGGGGTGGCAGGCGCCGTGCCGCTCTTGCCCACACTGGGCAGCTCGACCTGACCTGGGTTGATGAAGGGGGCGGTCACCATGAAGATGACCAGCAGCACCAGCATCACGTCGATATAGGGTACGACGTTGATCTGGTTGATGGATTTGCGTGTCCGGCGACCTGCCATGATCTGCCTGCTAGGTGCGGATGACCTGACGCTGCAACAGGATTGAGTATTCTTCGATGAATACATCGAGCCGGTTTGCCAGCCGGTCGATGTCGTGGGTGAAGCGGTTGTAGGCCACCACCGCCGGGATGGCGGCGAACAGGCCGATGGCGGTGGCGATGAGGGCCTCGGCGATGCCCGGCGCGACGTGCGCCAGGGTGGCCTGGGAGACACTCGCCAGGCCGCGGAAAGAGTTCATGATGCCCCAGACGGTGCCGAACAGGCCGACATAGGGCGACACCGAGCCCACCGTGGCGAGAAAGGGCAGATGCGACTCCAGGGCATCCAATTCACGTTGATAGGCCGCGCGCATCGCCCGCCGGGTGTTGTCCATGACATGCTGGGGGTTGGCCTTGGCCTGGGCGGCCAGATTGCTGAAGGAGGCATGCCCCATGCGAAAGACCTCCTCGATGCCCGACTTGTCCGGGCTTTCGCTGATCTTCTTGTACAGGACGCGCACGTCGCCGCTGCCCCAGAACTCCCGTTCGAAACCGTCGGTGCGCCGCTGCTCGCGTCTGAGCAGGTAGTACTTGAGGAAGATGATCCACCAGGAGGCGAGCGAGGCCACCAGCAGAAGCAGCATCACCCCCTTCACCACCCAGCTGGCGGACAGCACCAGGGTTAGCAGGGAGAGGTCTTGATCGACGGCGAGTTCCATGAGGGTCAGGGCAGCAGACGTTTGATGATGTGAGGTGGAATTCTAGCCGGCCTGAAGTCATCGTTCCGCACGCAGGCTACCCTCACCCGCGCCCTGAGCAGGACCACCCCGTCGCGTGCCACCTCCTGTTCCAGAGTCAGGCTGGCCCCGCCCAGTTCCTGTAACCGGCTGTGGACCTCCAGCAGGTCGTCGAAACGGGCCGGTCGCAGGAAGTCCGCGGCGACGTGGCGCACGACGAAGACCAGGCCATCGCGTCGGGCCAGATCGGTCTGCGCGATGCCCAGGGCACGCAGCCATTCCGAGCGGGCGCGCTCCAGGAACTTGAGATAGTTGGCGTAGTAGACCACGCCGCCGGCGTCGGTGTCCTCCCAATACACACGCACCGGCCAGACGTAGACATCGTTCATGGGCTCCATACCGTCTTCCGACCCGGGTCTGCCAGCTTGCAGACTAGTGCGCGCACGCCGCCGTCACCACCAACCGGGTTGGCTCCGGCGGGCAAGGGCGAGATTACCTCCGCCCCTGGCTCGTACAGCGTGTCCGAGCCGGCCCCTGCCGGGGCCCGGTCGTTCTCGGGGTCGCCCGGCAAACGAGTCGAGAGACTCACTCGAACAGTTCCTTGTTCTGCAGACGGGCCGGGGCGGCGAGCCCGAAATGCTGGTAGGCGAGCGGTGCGGCCACCCGGCCACGGGGGGTGCGCGCCAGGTAGCCCTGCTGGATGAGATAGGGCTCGAGCACATCCTCGATGGTGTCCGCCGCCTCGCCGATCGCGGCGGCCAGGTTCTCCAGACCCACCGGGCCGCCGGCGAACTTCTCCAGGATCGCCCCCAGCAGCTTGCGGTCCATCACGTCCAGGCCGGCGGCATCCACCTCCAGCATCTTCAGGGCCAGGTCGGCCACGCCGGCGTCGATGCGGCCCTCGGCCCTGACCTCGGCGTAATCGCGCACGCGCCTGAGCAGGCGGTTGGCGATGCGCGGTGTGCCGCGCGAGCGGCGCGCGATTTCCATCGCCCCCTCCGGCGAGATGCCGATCTCGAGCAGACGCGCCGAGCGGTTGACGATGTGGGTGAGCTCCTCGGCAGTGTAGAACTCCAGCCGGGCGATGATGCCGAAGCGGTCGCGCAGCGGATTGGTGAGCATGCCGGCGCGCGTGGTGGCGCCCACCAGCGTGAACGGCGGCAGATCCAATTTCACCGAGCGTGCCGCCGGCCCCTCGCCGATCATGATATCGAGCTGGAAGTCCTCAAGAGCCGGATAGAGGATCTCCTCCACCACCGGCGACAGGCGATGGATCTCGTCGATGAACAGGACGTCGTTCGGCTCCAGGTTGGTGAGCAGGGCCGCGAGATCCCCCGCGCGCTCCAGCACCGGCCCCGAGGTCACGCGCAGACTCACCCCCATCTCCTTGGCGATGATGTGCGCCAGCGTCGTCTTGCCCAGCCCCGGTGGGCCGAACAGCAACACATGGTCGAGTGCCTCGCCGCGCCTGCGGGCAGCGGTGATGAAGATCTCCAGCTGCTCGCGGGCACGCGCCTGGCCCACGTATTCCGCGAGACGCTGCGGGCGGAGCGCCCGCTCCAAGACCTCCTCCTCGCGGGAGGCGGGGGCGGGGGAGATCAGGCGGTCGGGTTCGAGCATGACGGTGGCTGGGCAGCGGCGTCAGTGGACGCAAATCTGCAGTTTAAGCGTTTTCATCCCAGGGCTCATCGCCCAGACACCCCCCACCCGCGAACCTGATGGTATGCGATAGTTAACGACCGGCTCACAGTCGCAGCCGACCGTCTTCGTGCCAAGGATGCAACAAGAGCCCCTCCCGACCCGACAACCCTGCTCACCGTTTCAGAGCAAGAAGAGGAGGTGCTGATGTCATCCCTGCTCGACCCAGCGCCTCCTCTTCACCCGCCCGGACCCGGTGTGGGCCATGCTGAACAGATCAACGGTGTTGCCACCGACGGGAGCCTCCCGTTGGGTCGCTCAAGCGAATTCAGGCTAACGGCCGATCCCTGTCCGGCAGGGGGTAAGAATCGGCGACGTAGGCCGGGCCTTTCATCAGCCAGACAATGATGCAAGCGAGGGTCAGGGTAAGGACCAGGGTCCAGTGCAGGATGACCGCGCTGATGGCGTAGATGTCGACCATGTCGAGGGCAGCGGCGATCTCCTGCGGGCTGCCGCCGATCGGCCAGACCCGCGCCGCCCCGGCGGCCAGCACGGGCAACAGTGTGCCCAGCAGCAGGATCCGGGGCATACGGCGCAGCAGCCGCCACTCCAGGCCGGGTGGATGTCGGCGGCTGCCGGGGAGCTTACGTAGCCAGGTCATGGCAGTTCTCCTCCATGGGGACGGTGGGCGGAGAGCGCGCGCACCAGCAGGGGGCGCAAGCGCAGAAACAGACGGTAACCCAGTTCCAGGAGCGGGAGCATACCCGGCAGGCGGGCGAGCCGGGCATGGGCTGCGAGCCGGGGATGGGCGGACCACAGGCGCACGAAGGCGGCAGCGCCGGTTACCGGACGACCGTCCGGCTCCACGACGTGGAAGCGGTGCAGCGCGGTGTCGCGATCGATGCCTTGCGGCAGGGCGGCATCGGCGCAGCGGGTAACGTCCACCCAGAGGATGGCCTCGCCCGGAGTCTGCCGCCGGTACCAGGCGATCTCCCGGCTGCACAACGGACAGGCGCCGTCGTAGAGGACGGTCGGACGCTCACCGGTGTCCGGCGGTTCAGGCGAGGTCGAGGGCATGGGTCTTGAGCAGTTCGAGGGGGACGGTGCCGAGGGCGCGCTGGTGCGTGGCGCGCAGCACGACCGGCGGCGCCACCCCGGCACGCTGGGCCTCCAGCCAGCGGGCGGCGCACAGACACCAGCGGTCGCCCGGTTTGAGGCCGGGGAAATCCCATTCCGGGTGCGGGGTGATCAGGTCGTTGCCGCGGCTGCGGCTGTATTCGAGAAACTCGGCGGTGACCTGGGCGCAGACGGTGTGCGAGCCGGGATCGTCCGGCCCCGTCTCGCAGGCGCCGCTGCGGGTGTAGCCCGTGCGGGGCCGAAGCGAGCAGGTCTCGATGGGCTCGCCGAGGACGTTGCGGTCTGTCTCCTTGGTCATGTCATCCCCCTTCAGCCGACCACGACCGGCCGTTCCGTCTCCAGACCGGCCAGGGCCACCGCCAGGATGGCTTTGGGCAGGACCGCCGAGGCGCCCAGGTGCGGGGTGAGGTGCACGCGGATGTCCGGGTGGTCGAGCCCGAAGGCACTGATCGCCTCGGGAATGTCCAGGGCCACATGCGTGCCGGCGGCAAGGAAATAGGGGAAGACGACGATCTCGCTCGCCCCTTTGGCGAGACAATGGGCGAGCCCCTCGGGGATGCCGGGTTCGGCGAGCTCCAGGAAGGCCACCTCGACGCCAGCGACCTCGGGGCCACACAGGCTGCGCACCCGATCGGCCAGTCGGCGCACCTCGTCGTTGGAGGTCTCGCGCCGGCTACCGTGGGCGACGATGAGCAGATGGGTCGCGCGCATGGTCAGTTGATGCTTCCGGTGATGGGGCTGTCGGCGATGTCGTCGAAGATCTTTTTCAGGCCGCTGGAATTGACGCCGCCGTGCACCTCGGTGGCCAGGTATTCCTGTTTGTTGGCCTCGGACTCGAAATAGATCTTCATGGCGCCGCTGCCGCTACCCTCGATGAGGCAAGGGGCATGCTCCAGATCGGTGACGTCGTTCAGGGTGATGGGGTCGCGGGTGACGGTGATCATGGTGCTCTCCTTCAGGCAGTGGGTGGGGATGATTCTGGCTGTGCCAGGTGCTCCAGGGCTTGCTGGGCGAGGATCTGTTCGGTGACGTCGTGCTGCACGCCCAGGTAGTAAATGACCCGGCCGTCGCGGTCGAACAGGGGGCGGATGTGCAGTCGGTTGTAGAACAGGGTGCCGTCCTTACGATAGTTGCGCAGCACCGTGTCTACCGGTCGATGCGCGCGCAGGGCCTCCCGGATGCGGTCGAGGCCGGGCTGGTCCAAATCGTCTCCATGCAGGAAACGGCAGTTGCGGCCCAGGATCTCCTCACGGCCGTAGCCGGTGATGCGGCAGAACACCTCGTTGGCATAGACGATGGGGCTGTCGGGCTGGTCGGGGTCGGCCAGGGTGATGCCGTTGACGCAGCTGTCCATGATCTGGGTGAGGATGTAGGGGATGAGGCCGGTGTCCTTTTCGGCGACGAATTCCATCTTTGCGGTCCTTAGAGTCGGGGGCGGGCGTCGGGGTTGGCCGCGACCGGGTCAAGCGCAGTCGAGACAGGCAACTCCGCTTCGATCAGCCCCTTGAGGTTGCGGGCGGTGCGCGTCGCCCCCTCGGCCAGGGCGGCACGGATCAGCTTCTCGAAGGGCAGCATGAACAGGTCGAGCCGGTCGAGACGAAAGCAGAAGCTGAGCAGGGTGGCGCCCTCCCCCTCCCCCTGGAGCTCATAGTCGGCATGATAGGCCGCCGACACGCCGTCGATCAGCATGCGGCGGTTCGGTTCCAGCCGGCTGGCACGGAAGGTGGTGTCGGTGCGCCGCCCCTGATCGACGCGCACCTGGCGCGCCAGGGCCCCCTCGCGCCAGGGCCCGGGGGTCAGCGGCGCGAGCGCGACCACCTCCGGCGACCAGCGCGGGTAGTTGCGGTAGAAGTCCACGGCGATGAAGCGGTAGACCGTAGCGACCGGCCGGGCGATGCGTATGCTGGCGCTGCCCTGGATCATGTCGCCCCCAGGCCTCCTGACCGGACATGGGTCGGATAGATCAGTGCGTCGGTGGCGAAGCCTGCCCGCCTGGCCTTATCGACGAGCTCCAGCAGGAGGGCCTCGGGCAGGCCGGGCGTGCGCGCCAGGATCCAGAGGTAATCGCGCGACGGTCCCGAGACCAGGGCCCACTGGTAATTCGGGTCGAGGGCGAAGACGTGGTAGCCGCCGTAGAACGGGCCGAAGAAGCTGACCTTGAGGCTCGCCACGTTGGGTGAGTCGAGGAAGTAGGCGCGGCCGCGCGCCTCCCGCCAGGCCCTCTTTTCGATGTCCCAGCCGCGGTTGAGGACATCGATGCCGCCGTCGTCGCGGCGCGTGTAGATTGCGGAGATGTCGCTCAAGCCCCGCTCGAAGGCGTGGTCGAGGCGGGCGATCTCGTACCAGGTGCCGAGGTAGCGATTCACCTCGAAGCCGCGCACCGGCTGGATACCCTGCGGCACGCCGGTACACCCGGCGAGGAGCAACGTGGCGAGGGCGAGCAGCCAGCGCATCAGCGCACCAGCGGTCGGATGGCGGTGAAGCCGGCGTCGAGCGACCAGACCTGGCCGGTCACCCGCGCGGCGGCGGGCGAGAGCAACCAGGCCATCAGCTCGGCCAGCTCCTCCGGCGTGCCGATACCGGGTAGCGGGTACTGCCTTGCCACGGCCTCGCGCGCGGTGGGACTGGCGATCAGGCCGGCCGCGGCCGGGGTGTCCATGAGCCCCGGAGCAACGGCGTTGATGCGGATGCCGGCACTCGCATAGGTGGCCGCAGCAGCCCGTACCAGACCCTCCAGCCCGGCCTTGGCCGCGGCCACCGCCTCGTGGTTGGGCGTGCCGATGCGCGCGGCGGCGCTGGAGACGAACACCGCCGCGCCGGGCCGTTTCGCCGCGCGCAGGGCACCGATCCAGGCCGCCAGGGTGTGGAAGGCGGAATCCAGGTTGGCGCGCATGCAGACCTGGTACTGATCGGGCGTGGTGCGGTGCAACGGGGCGACCAGGATGGAGCCGACGCAGTGCGCCAGGGCGTCGGGCGGCTGGCCGTAGTGCGCCTGGCATTGCTGGAGGATGGCCGCCGCACCCTCCGCGGTGCTCACATCGCCCACCAGCAGGGGGTGTGCGCAGTCAGGATGGGCATCGCGCAGGCGCGCGCCGTCGCGGCCGGCCAGGGCCAGCCACCAGCCGTCCTGCGTAAGGCGCGCGGCCAGCGCCCGGCCCAGCCCGCCGCTGGCGCCGGTGATGAGAACGTAGCGGTCTTCGCTCATGTTCGCACTCCACTGATGAGGGCGCTGCCGCGCCAGCCCGGCTTGGCGAGCAGCATCTGCACCGTGCCGAGGTCGCGCTCGCAGAAGCCGCCCTCGCAGTAACCGAGGTAGAACAGCCACTTGCGGATGAAGCGCTGGTCGAAGCCCAGGGCGCGCACAGCGTCCTGGGCGGCGAGGAAGTTGCGCCGCCAGTGCGCCAGGGTCTCGGCATAGTGCGGGCCGATGTCCTCCAGTTGCACGGTCCTGAGGTCGGTCGCCCGCGTCATCGCCGCAGTGAGCGCGGTGACGCTCGGCAGGAAGCCGCCGGGGAAGATGTGCTTCTGGATGAAGTCCACCTCTGCGAGCGCCCGCGCGTAGCGCTGGTCGGCGATGGTGATGGCCTGCAGCAGCATGGCCCCGTCGGGCTTGAGCAGGCGGCTGCATTGGCGGAAGTAGGTTTCCAGGTGCTCCGCCCCCACCGCCTCGACCATCTCGATGGACACCAGTTTGTCGTATTGCCCGGTGAGGTCGCGGTAATCGGTGAGCAGCACCTGTACCCGATCCGCGAGACCGGCGGCGGCGATGCGTTCGCGTGCGAGAGCGAACTGGGCGCGCGAGAGGGTGGCGGTGGTCACCCCGCAGCCGCGCGTCTGCGCCGCATGCAGGGCAAAGCCGCCCCAGCCGGTGCCGATCTCCACGACGTGATCCGTGGCTTTCAGATCCAGCTTGCGGCAGATGCGTTCCAGCTTGGCCCGCTGCGCCTCGGCCAGGCTCAGGCCGGGGCGCTCGAAGAGGGCGCAGGAGTACATCAGGGTCTCATCCAGCCACAGGCGGTAGAAGTCGTTGCCCAGGTCGTAATGGGCGGCGATGTTGCGCCGGCTGCCGGCGCGGCTGTTGCGGTGCATGCGGTGCGCGACGGCACGCAGCGGGGCGCTCAGGCGCGCCAGCCCCCGCTCCATGCCGTCGAGCACCGGCCGGTTGCGCAGCAGCAGCCGGATGAGCTCGAGCAGGTCCTCGCTCTCCCAAAGCCCGTCCATGTAGGCCTCGCCGGCGCCGACCGTGCCGCCGAAGGCCACGGCTGGCCAGAAGGCGGGGTCGAGCACACGCAGGGAGACCTGCGGCCGGCCGCTGCCGAACGACATACGCTCGCCGCTCTCCTCGATGCTCAGCGAGCCGTGCGCAAGCGCCTGCAGGCGGGCGAGCACGCTGCGGCGGGCCAGCGCCGTCAGCGGGCCGGGGCGAGCCGGCGTGGGGGCGGTCTGGGTCAAAGAGCTGTCACTCATGCGCTGCGCTCCACGGGGATGGATTCGGGGTGGTCGTGCACCGGAACGCCCTTGAGCCACAGGCGCAGGGCCTGCCAGTGGATGCCCAGGATGACCTGGCCGGTCATGAAGGGATAGCGCCACAGGGCGCGGGCGAGGCTGGCGCCGTCGAGGGGCCGGCGCGCGAGGTTGAGGGTGGCGTCGAAGAGCTTGTCTCCACCCGCCCAGTCCTCCAAGTGCACCAGCAGGCGCCCGCCCGGCCGCGTGAGCCGCCAGGCGTATTCCAGGTCCATGGGCAGGAAGGGCGAGACGTGCAGGGCCTTGGGGGTGCGAAAACGCAGTTTGTCCGCCGTGCCGAGGTTGGACGCGGTCGGCAGCACGTAGCGGTGACGTTCCTTCCAGGGGGTGTTGGTGACCTCCGCGACGATGGCCTCGATCGCCTCGCCACCCTCGGCGTAGCAGTAATAGAGGCTCAACGGGTTGAAGACGTAGCCGAAGTAGCGCGGGTGGGTGAGCAGCCGGATCGGGCCCTCGGGCCGACGGCCGGTGGCGCTCTCGACCTCGCGCCGCACGGCCTCGTCGAGCGGCAGCGCAGGGTCGCCCAGGTAATCCTCGCGCCGGAGGCTCGCCAGATTTGGCCGCCCGACGGACCAGAACCAACGCCCGGCGAACACCCGCTCCAGTTCGGCCAGATCCAGCCAGAGCAGGCACAGGCGATAGGTAAAGGCATGCGGCCGGGGTGGGAATCGGCGGTGGCGTACCCAGCCCTCGTACACGGCGCTATGCATGGCCGGCCTCCATCCGCTTGGGCGGCGACCGGTGCTGCAGTAGGTCGTCGCGGAAGTGACGCAAGGCGTCCAGGGCGCTCACCACGCCGTCCTCGTGGAAACCGTTGCGCCACCAGGCGCCGCAGTAATAGGTGCGCAGCGTGCCGTCGATCTCGCGGTGGCGGGCCTGGGCGGCCACCCCCTCGGGCGTGAACAGCGGATGGTGGTAGGTCATGCGCGCGATGACCTTGTCCGGGTCGATGCGTTCGCTGGCGTTGAGCGTCACGCAGAAGGTCTCGGGCGCGTCCAGCGACTGCAGGCGGTTCATGTCGTAGGTCAGACAGACGCGGCCGCCCGGCCCTTCGGGCATCAGGTAGTTCCAGGCCGCCCAGGCCAGGCGCTTTTTCGGCATGAGGCGGGTGTCGGTGTGCAGCACCGCTTCGTTCTCCTGATAGGGGATGGCGGCGAGCACCGCGCGCTCGGCCGGGGTGGGGTCATTGATCAGACGCAGGGCCTCATCGCTGTGGCAGGCGAGGAAGACGGCATCGAAACGGGCCGTGCCGTCGTCGAGCGCCAGCTCCACCCCGTCGTCGTGGCGGAAGATGCGCCGCACGGGCGTATTCAGGCGTACACGGTCGCGGAACGGGGCCACCAGCCGCTCGACATAGGCGCACGAACCGCCGCGGATCACCCGCCACTGCGGCCGGTCGTCGAGCGAGAGCAGGCCGTGGTTCATGAAGAAGCGCACGAAGAAGCGCGCCGGGAAGTTGAGCATGCGCGCCGGGTCGGTGGACCAGATCGCGGCGCCCATGGGCAGGATGTAGTAGTCGCGGAAGCGCTGCCCATAGCCATGCCGCTCGAGGTAATCGCCCAGGGCGATCTCCCCGCCCGCGCCGTGCAGCAGGGCTGGCGCCTCGCGGTTGAAGCGCAGGATGTCGCGCAGCATGCCCCAGAAGGCCGGATTGACCAGGTTCTCGCGCTGGGCGAACAGGCTGTTGACCGAGGTGCCGTTGTATTCCAGGCCGCTCGCCGCGCAGGAGACGGAAAAGCTCATGTCGCTCGGCTGTGACGCGACGTCGAGATCGGCCAGGAGCTGGGTGAAATGCGGGTAGGTGCGATGGTTGAAGACGATGAAGCCGCTGTCCACCGCATACGCCCTATCCCCCAGCATCACGTCGTGCGTGTGCACATGGCCGCCGATGTGGCCACCGGCCTCGAACACGGTGATGTCGTGCTCGGGGTGCAGGTGGTGGGCGAGGGTCAGGCCGCTGATGCCGCTGCCGACGATGGCGATTCTCATGCGCCGGCCCCCCGCTGCTGCGGCACGCGGCGCAGCCTCGCCACGTCATAGCCCCAGGCGGCGATGCGCGCGACGATGTCCTGGTACTGCGCCTCCGGGATCTGCGGCGTGCGCGCCATGACCCAGACGTAGTCGCGTTTATGCCGGGCGATCACGGTGACGCCGTAGTCTTCAGTCAGATAGGCGATGCGGTAGTCGGCCTTGACCGGCCAGATGAACTGCATGCCCCACACCGCATTGCTTGCCGTGTCCAGCACGAATCCTCGAGGGCTCATGCGCCGCAGCGGGCCATCGAAGCCGCCCTCGCGGAAGGTGAAGGTGGTGGCCACCGTGCCATCGGTGTCGAGGCGGTAGGACTCGACGGCGTTGTAGGCATTGCGCTCCGGCCAGGTGGGGATATGGGCGATGACGTACCAGTCGCCCATGAAGCGCTGCAGGTCGACCCTGGCGACCGTATCCAGGGGCGGTAGCGTTGCGGTCTGACAGCCGGTCAGCAGGGCTGCACACGCCAGTGCGCAAAGACCGCGCTTCATGATGAGGCCTCGCGTGCCTTGGACGAGACGGCTGGCCGTGGCGGCCAGGGGATGAAGGCGCTGGTGCGGGCGATGTAGTCGCGATAGGCCGGCCGGCGTTCGGCGATGTCCCGCTCCATGAGCCCCACACCGGAGACCTTGAGCAGCAGGAAGGTCATCAGCACCGGCGACACCAACGCCCACCAGGCCCCGGCGGCCACGGCGAGCAGCCCGAAGCCCCACCACACGCAGGCCTCGCCGAAGTAGTTGGGGTGCCGGCTGTAACGCCAGAGGCCCCGGTCGAGCACCCGGCCGCGGTTGGCCGGGTCGCGTTTGAAGCGGGCGAGCTGGTGGTCGGCCAGGGTCTCCACGGTCAGGCCGGCGAGCACGAGGGCGACGCCAAGCGCATCGAGGAGACCCAGTGGGGTGGACGAAATGATGGCGGCGTGCAGCGGCAGGGAGATCAACCAGGCCAGCACCGCCTGCAGGCCGAAGACGATGAACAGACTCTTCCAGGCGAAACCGGGCGAGTGGTTGGCGCGGATCGCCCGGTAGCGGCGGTCCTCCGGTTTGCCCCAGTTGCGCAGGGCCAGATGCCCGCTCAGACGCAGGGCCCACACGGCGACCAGGATGAGGATCAGGCCGCTGCGCGGGCCCTGCTGGGGTGACTGGAGCGCATAGGTGATCGCCGCCGCCAGGAAGAACAGCGACCACAGGCTGTCGACCAGGTTGACGTTGCCCAGGCGCAGGCTCGCCAGCCAGGCCGGCACGGCCATACCCAGCAGGACGGCCAGCCCCGGGAGGTAGACATCCCAATTCATCCTGCCCCCCCGTCCGTCCCGCCCCGCCGGGCCACGGCCAGCAGCAGCGGGAAGACGATGGCCCAGCCCGCGGCCAGAACCCCAAGGGCCGGGCCGTTGAGTGCGATCGTCCCCAGGGCCTCGCCGCCGGCATAGGCGAGCGGTCCGGCCAGCGCCCCGGCCAGGGCAGCGAGGCCCAGGCGCGACCTGAACCAGGCCAGCGAGGCATTCAGGGTGGTGGCGAACAGCGGCCACAGGGCCAGCATCCACAGCGGCACCCAGTCCGGGTCGCCGGCATAGCCGACCAGCCCGGCATAGAGCAAGGCATGCTCGAAGACCACGCCGAAGATCGAGGCGACCAGGAGCAGACGCAATTCCGCCGGCCGCTGCGTCGTCAGCTTGAGATGCAGGCCGATGATGGCCAGGACCACGACCGGACCCAACCAGGGCAAGCCCTTGGCGGCACCTACGACGGTGGCGAACCAGCCGGCCTGAAAGGCCAGCAGGTTGAGCGCCCGCCGTGCCACCGGCCGGGGGGCGCCGGCGGCACGACGGGGCGTCAGCGCGACGCCGGGCGCTCGAACAGATAATGACTTACCCACCATTGTTGTCCCTTGTCGTAGCCGAACAGCTCGGCGCAGGCCATCAGGAAGATGCGCCAGCGCTGCCACCACAGTTCCGCCTGGTCCGCGCCATAGGTCTGTTCCAGGACCGGCAGGACGACTGCCCGGCGGGCGTCCATGTTGGCCAGCCAGGCGTTGAGCGTGCGCTCGTAATGACGCCCGTCCCAGCGCCAGCGGCGGGTGAGCCGCAGGTCGTCCTGGAAGCGCAGGGGCAGGTCGTCGCTCGGCATCAGCCCGCCGCTGAAGAAGTGGCGCCCCATCCAGTCCGTCGGCCCCTGGTCCTCGAAGAAGTAGGGGGTCGAGCGGTGGCAGAAGACGTGCAAGAGGAAACGCCCGCCCGGTTCGAGCCAGTCGTGCACCCGCCGCAGGAGCGCGCGCCAGTTGCGCATGTGCTCGAACATCTCCACCGAGACGACGCGGTCGAAGCGCTGGTCGGTGGCGAATGCGTTCATGTCGGCGGTAATCACACTCAGGTTGGTCAGCCCCGCGCGCCTGGCCCGTTCCTCGATGTACACGCGCTGCGAGCGGGCGTTGGACACCGCCGTGATGCGGGCGCTGGGGTAGCGTCTCGCCATCCACAGCGAGAGACTGCCCCAGCCGCAGCCCAGCTCGAGGATGTCCTGCCCGTCCTCCAGGCCGGCATGCTGGCAGGTGAGCTCCAGGGCACGGGCTTCGGCCGCTGCCAGGTCGCGCGGCGCGAAGTCCGCGGCAAGATCCCAGTGGCAGGCGCTGTACTTGCGATGCGGGCCGAGGAACTGTTCGTAGAAGGCAGCCGGCACCTCGTAGTGCTGGGCGTTGGCGAGGTCCGGCACGAGGGCGATGGGGCTCGCGTCCATCTGCGGGACTAGCGCCTCCTCGGCTACCGCCGCCTTGGCGCAGTCCGCGGCGCCGATCTCCTGCAGACGCCTGGCCAGCAGCCGGCGGATACCCTGGCGCACGACGCTGTCCGGCACCAGGCCCTGCTCCACCCAGTCGATGGCGAGGCGTGTAGCGGCGGTCATGTGAGGGTTCTCCGTTGCAAAGCTGCCTGGCCAAAGGAATTCAGGTCGAACGCCTCACGACCTTGCGGCTGTCCAGCATCTTCTTCAGTTCCTGCATCAGACGCCGGTCGTCGGGCTGCACGCCGGAGCCGAAGCTCAGCACTCGCTCGCCGCTCGGGTCGATCAGATACTTGTGGAAATTCCAGCGTGGCTGCTCGCCCGTGCGTCGTTGCAGCTCGGCGAACAAGGCGTTGCGCTGAGGCCCCACCACGTTGGATTTCTCGAACATGGGGAATTCCACGCCATAGGTCAGCCGACAGAACTCGGCGATCTTCTGGTTGCTGCCGGGCTCCTGGTTGCCGAAGTCGTTGGACGGAAAACCCAGCACAACCAGACCGCGGTCTTTGTATTGGCGATACAAAGCCTCGAGACCTCCGTATTGATCGGTGTAGGCGCAATAGCTGGCGGTGTTCACCACCAGCAGGACCTTGCCCTGATACTGGCAGAGGTCCTGCCGCTCGCCGGTCTGCAGGCTGTTGAAGCTGTGCCGCAGGAGTTCAGGGCACCCCCCGGCGATGGCGCGAGTACTGGCGAAGGCACCGAGGATCAGGACCAGGCTCAGCACGAAGAGGGTGGGATACCACAACGTCACGCTGGTGGCGGTTCGGCTTGGACGGTTCATGATGTTGTCCTGGACAAAAGTGATGATGGTTGTAAGATAGAGGCTGATGTCCAAGTTGTCAACCTATTTGTCCTAGACAATACAACCCATGTCTACACCCGCCCCCTATCTGTCCATCGGCGCCGTGGAGCGCGAGACCGGCCTGTCCAAGGACGTGCTGCGCAAGTGGGAGGGCCGCTATGGCTTTCCCCGGCCGCTGCGCGACGAGTTCGGCGAACGCATCTACCCGCCCGACCAGGTCAACCGGCTGCGTCTGATCAAAAGGCTCATGGACACGGGCATGCGGCCGTCCAGCATCGTCGCCAGGGAGGAGGCAGACCTGCTCGCCCTGGCCGGCAACCGTCATGTCAGCACCCCCGCCGCGCAGGACGGGAGCATCGAAACGACCGCCCTCGACCTGCTGCGCAGGCACGACCCCGAGGGCTTGCGCCAGGCCCTGCACCGGCTGCTGCTGCGCCAGGGGCTGGCCGCTTTCGTCCAGGACAGCCTCACCCCGCTCAACCATGCCGTGGGCGAGGCCTGGTCACGCGGGGAGATCGAGATCTACGAGGAGCACCTCTATACCGAGGCGGTACAGGGGGTGTTGCGCAACGCCCTGGCTGGTCTCAACGACCGTCATGGCCGGCCGCGCGTGCTGCTCACCACCCTGCCGGAGGAACCGCACGGGCTGGGCATCCTCATGGTGGCGGCCCTGCTGGCCCTGGAGGGCGCCTACTGCCTGTCGCTGGGGCCGCAGACGCCCCTGGAGGAGGTCGCCAATGCCGCCCGCGCCCAGGCGGTGGACGTGGTTGTGCTGTCCTTTAGCATCATTTACCCGCCGCGGCGCATTCCGCCGGCCCTGGCAGAACTGCGCCAGCGCCTGGAGGCTGGCGTCGAGATCTGGGCGGGCGGCGCCGCCACCGCCCGGCTCAGCCGGGCGCCGGCCGGCACGCGGCTGCTGCCGACCATGGAGGACGCCCTGGCCGCATTGGCCGAGTGGCGACGGTCACATGATGCCCGCACATAGCCACGGTCATCCTCACTCACCAGACTGGCACTTCGCCTAGCTCTTCGCCTGGTAGCGGTAATACGGTCTGGCAATCCTCTTTGGTGTTCATGACACCCACGCCGATCTGCGGGCTGTGCAGGAAGTCCCAGCCGACGCTGACCACGGCGTTGTCGACGACATACCCGGCACCGATATCCACGCCGAAGGGCCGGACCTTGTTCTGGGGATACCAGGTGGCCCCGGCCACGGCGGCCCATTTGTCCTCTTTGCGGGTGGAGACCAGCTTCAGGGTGAGACCCAAGCCACCCTTGTCACCGAAGGTATAGTCCAGTCCGAATCGCCTGCAAGCCATCTGCGCAGTCAGGCGCCCTGGGCCCCCTTTCCCCCGCCGCGACTCGCCGCTAAGCTGAGCGCATGAAGCTCGTCGACGCCCTGCTCGCCCACCAGCCCCGCCTCGTCGCACTGCGCCACGACCTGCATGCCCATCCCGAGCTCGCCTTCGAGGAGCGGCGCACCGCTGACCTGGTCGCCCGCACCCTGGAGGCGGCCGGCATCAAGGTACATCGGGGCCTGGCCAAGACCGGCGTGGTCGGGGTGCTCAAGCACGGATCGAGCCCACGCGCCATCGGCCTCAGGGCCGACATGGACGCCCTGCCCATCCACGAGCAGAACCTGTTTCCACACCGCTCCAAACACGAAGGCCGCATGCACGCCTGCGGCCATGACGGCCACACCGCCATGCTACTGGGCGCGGCGGAATACCTGGCCGCCAGCCGCGACTTCGACGGCACCGTGTACTTCATCTTCCAGCCGGCGGAGGAGACCGTGGGCGGCGCCCGGGTGATGATCGAGGAGGGCCTGTTCGAGCGCTTCCCCATCGACGCCGTCTACGGCATGCACAACTGGCCGGGCCTGCCGGTGGGCCAGTTCGCCGTGCACGCGGGGCCGGTGATGGCCTGCTCGGACCAGTTCGACATCGTCCTCCGCGGCCACGGGGCGCATGCCGCCTTCCCGCACCAGGGGCGCGACCCCACCGTGGCCGGCGCCGCGCTGGTGCAGGCCCTGCAGAGCATCGTCAGCCGCACGCTCGACCCGCTCGACGCGGCCGTGCTGTCCATCACCCGCTTCCACGCCGACGGCGGCGCCTACAACGTCATCCCCGAGCGGGCGGAGCTCTGCGGCACGGTGCGTGCCTTCCGACCGGAGGTGCAGGACCAGGTCGAGGCGGCGATGGAGCGCATCTGCGCCGGCATCGGCGCGGCGCACGGGGTGCAGGTGAACCTCGCCTACCAGCGCGGTTACCCCCCCAGTGTCAACGACGCCGTCGAGGCGGCACGCTGCCGGGCAGTCCTGGAGGAGCTGGTCGGCGCGGAGAACGTGCGCACCGATCTGAGGCCCTCCATGGGCGCGGAGGATTTCGCCTACATGCTGCGCGAACGGCCCGGCTGTTATGTATGGATCGGCAACGGCCCGGGCGAGGGGGGCTGCATGCTGCACAACCCCCATTACGATTTCAACGACGAGGTGCTGCCCCTGGGCGCCAGCTACTGGGTGCGGCTGACGGAACGCCTGCTCGGCCGGGAATCGGCGGTGGTCGACGGCGAGTTGCCCGAGACGGGCTGAAGCCCGGCCTACCTGCGGTCCGAATCCTGCTCCAGGAAGTAGTTCACGCGTGCCCTCGGGTCGAGGTATTCGTAGACGGGCGGCTTCAACTCCACCGGCCGCAGGGTCTTGACGATGGCCAGGTCCGGCTCCTCGTCCAGTTCGAAGAACACCGCCTCTTCCTTGGGGATGGCCGGGTCGTAGAGCAGGATGGTCGGCTGCAGCAGCCGATCCGGGTTCACGCTCACGACCATGCCGATGGCGTCGTTGTTCAGCTGCACGATGCTGCCCGGCGGATAAACCCCCATGCAGCGGATGAACAGCTTCAGCAGGAGGGGATCGAACTGGTCCTTCTGACGCTTGAACATGTGCGCCAGGGCCTCGGCCGGGGTGAGCGAATCGGCCGGGTTGACCCGGTTGCAATGGTTGTCGTAGGTGTTGACGATGGCGGCGATGCGCGCGAGTTTGCCGATGCGCTCCGCCGTGAGACGCCCCGGAAAGCCGCTTCCATCCATCATCTCGTGGTGGCAGGCGATCACCTCCATGGCGCCGGGCGTGATGTTCGGCAAACGTCGGACTGCCTCGACGCCGTACACCACGTGCTGCTGAAAGAAGTTGTATTCCGCCGCCGTCCAGGGTGTGCGCTTGAGCAGGATCTGGCTCGGCACCCGCTCCTTACCGATGTCGTGCAGCAGACAACCCAGTCCCAGGGCCCGCATCTCGTCCGCCGAGAGCCCCGCCTCCTTGGCCAGCAGCAGCGAGAGCACCGTCACGTTGAGGGCATGGTAGTAGGCGTTCTCGTCCCCGACCTTGCTGCTCATGAGGTGGATCACCACCTCCTTTTCCGTCAGCAGCGAATCGACCATGTCCGACACCAGGGCCTTGGCCTGGCCCACCGACTCCTGCGGTCGGGCGAAAAGACTCTTGAGCAGGGTCTTCACCGACCCTGCGCTCTTGCTGAAACGCTGCTCGCATTGGGCAATGGCGGCCCGACGCCCGGCCACTTTCTGCCGGCGAGCCGCTTTTTCCTGCCACATGGCCTGCAGTTCCGGGTCGATGTCGCCCACGGCCTCTGCGGTCGATGCCTGCGCAGGCTCGGGAGGGGACGCAGGCGGCGGCAGCGGCTCGCTGTCGCTCTTGGCCGGAAGGTACATCACCTCGCGGATCCCTGCCGCGCGCAGGGCCTCTATCTGCTTGGCATTGCGGAGCTTGAAACTGTTGAACAGGAACGGATGGTTCATCCAGGTGTCCAGGCGGATATACAGGCCTTCACGGACCTGGTCGACGGAGATTTTGACTTCGGACGAACTCATGTCTGTTTGTGGATTGCTGGGCGGAAACCGGCGACACCTTGTCACCGGCTCCGAGATTCGGCTTCATTATCGGAACAGGAGAAAAAAAGATGAGCACAGCCACGCAGACGGCCACCCTGGCCGGCGGCTGCTTCTGGTGCCTGGAAGCGGTCTACGACCGCATGCGGGGGGTCGAGGCGGTGACTTCCGGCTACATGGGCGGCCAGACCGACCACCCGAGTTACGAAGCGGTGTGCAGCGGCAAGACCGGCCACGCCGAGGTGGTGAGAATCGAGTTCGACCCCTCAGAGGTCAGCTACCGTGACCTTCTCGAGGTCTTCTTCGCCATCCACGACCCCACCCAACGCGACCGCCAGGGCAACGATGTCGGCACGCAGTACCGCTCGGCCATCTTCTGGCACGACGAGTCACAGAAGGCCGAAGCCGAGGCCCTCATCGCCGAACTGAGCCGCGACGGCGTATACCCCGCCCCCATCGTCACCGAAGTCACCCCGGCCACGGTCTTCTGGCCGGCGGAGGCCTATCACCGCGACTACTTCGAACGCCACCCCAACCAGCCCTACTGCCTGTTCGTCGTGGCGCCCAAGGTGGCCAGGTTCAAGGGCAAATTCTCCCGCCTCATGAAGCCGGACTGACGATACGACCAGGCTGGGTCGGATCAGTCCAGCGCCAGCACGGCACGGGCATTGCACGTCGTCTGTCGTGCCACCTCGTCGGCCGTGATGGCGCGCAGTTCCGCGAGCGTCGCGGCGATGCGCGCCAGTTCAGCGGGCTCATTGCGGCCGTTGCCGATCCAGGCCGGCGGAATGTCCGGGCTGTCGGTCTCCAGGACGATGGCCTCCAGCGGCAGTTCCACCGCCAGGGCGCGCAGACGGGTGGCCCGTGTCCAGGTGAAGGCGCCGCCGAAGCCCAGCTTGAAACCCAGCTTGAGATATTCGTCGGCCTGCTGGCGGCTGCCGCTGAAGGCATGGGCGATGCCGCCCCTGACCCGGATCTTGCGCAGGTGCTTGAGGATCTGGTCGTTGGCGCGCCGGCAATGCAGCAGGACGGGCAGGTCATAGTCGCGCGCGACCTTCAGCTGCTCGACGTAGAAGTACTCCTGGGTGGCCCAGTCCAGCCCCTGGACGAAGAGGTCAAGGCCGATCTCCCCTACCGCCACCGGCCGCCAGGCCTCGATTCTCCGCCTCAGCTCGTCCAGATGACGTTGGTGATGGACATGGATGTACATCGGGTGCATGCCCCAGGCGGGCAGACACCCGGCAAAGCGCCGGCAGGCGGCGGCCACGTCGGCGAAATTGGCGGCGGTGACCGCCGGCAGGATCTGAACGGCGATACCGGCCGCCCGCGCCCGCGCATAGACCGCGTCCCGGTCGGGGTCGAACTCGCCGGCATCGAGATGGCAATGGGTGTCGATGAGGCCGGGCAGGGGGGAATGGGAAGTGGCAAGAGCGGGAGTGTCCAAGCTGCCCATCCCGCTCTACCCTTGCCAGCCAGCCACATCAACCCCGCTTGAGGGCGGCGATGCGCTCCTCCAGGGGCGGGTGGGTCATGAACAGCCGCTTGAGTCCGCCGCCGATGCCGCCGGCGATGCCGAAGGCGGCCATCTGGTCGGGCAGGGGCGCGGTGCGGCCGGCGGCCAGCCGCTCCAGGGCGGCGATCATCTTCTCCCGCCCGGCCAGGTTGGCGCCGCCGCGGTCGGCGCGGAACTCGCGCTGGCGGGAAAACCACATGACGATGATGCTGGCCAGTATGCCCAGCACCAGCTCGGCGATGACGGCGGTGACCCAGAACGCCGGGCCGTGCCCACGCTCGGTCTTGAACACCAGGCGGTCGACGAGATGGCCGATGACACGCGCGAAGAAGATGACGAAGGTGTTCACCACGCCCTGGATCAGGGCGAGCGTGACCATGTCGCCGTTGGCCACGTGCGAGACCTCGTGCGCCAGCACGGCCTCGGC
>CALHRD010000034.1 GCA_938038385.1 uncultured Burkholderiales bacterium | reverse complement strand
GAAGTCGAAACGCGCGCGACGGGCTGCTTCATCACCAGGTTAACCGTCACCGCCGCCGCGCCACCGAATTCGGCCGAACCGCCGCGCAGGATCTCGATGCGTTCCAGTTCGCCGGCCGGCATGCGCCCGACTTGCGTCAGCGCAAAGCGCGCATTGGCCGTCGGCCGTTCGCCATTGACGAGAAACTGCACCGCATCGCGGCTCATGCCGCGCGCCCGCGCGCCCATGCCGCCGTCGCCGCCGTGTTCGCCGGCTTCGATGCCGGGCAGCTTGCGGATCACCTCGCCCACCGTCAGGCCGCCGAGGGCCTCGATCTCCTTGCGATCGATCACCGTCTTTTGCGACACCGCTTCGCGCTGCTCGGCGAGTGCGTCAGTCGTCGCCGTCACGGTGACTTCCGTCAGTTGGGCGGGCTGCGGCTCGGCGGCGAGCGCCGTGCAAGAAGCGGTCACCGCCGCCAAGGCAATCGTGTGGCGTATCATGCGGGTCTCCTGCCCTGCCGCCAGGCCCCCGAGGCCATGATCAGCGCCAGAACCAGCGGCACCGCAGGCGCGAGCGACACGAGCGCGGGTGACGGGTTCACCTTGTCCAGGCGTATGCCCTCGATGCGCGGCGGCGGAGCCGGTTCGGCCGTTGCCGCTTGCTCGGCAGGCGGCTCGATCGCCGGCGCCGGCGGGACGGCGGCATATAGACCGTAGCCGGTCAGGCCGACGAATTTCTCGAAGGCGGCGTTGTCGCTCTTCACATCGAAGCGGCGCGCAAGCTCGCGGTAACGCGCCTTGAGTTCGGCAACCACCTTGGGGTCGGCGTCCCAGTATTCCTGGCGCGCGGCTTCGAGCATGCGCTCGATGGTCTGCGCCAGCGCGTGCGGGTTGTGGCGTTCGAACCATTGCCGCACGCCGAGCTTGTGCTTGTCGCGCACGTAGACATCGACGAACTCCTGCCACTGGTCGTCGCGCACCACTTCGCGCGCCACCGCCGTCCAGCCCCAGAAGTTGTTGATGCCGTCGAGCACTTGCAGCGTGCCGGCATAGCCTTCCTGCATCAGGCCCTTGACGAAGCCGGGGTGGAAGTTGCGCGTCGCCAGTTCCTTGGCGAGGAATTGCGCGGCGCCCTCGGTACGTCCCTGGCTGCCGCGCAGGTTGGCGATGTAGAGCTGCGGCGGCTTGCCGTCGAGATAGCGCACCGCCAGGCCGATGCCGCCGAGATACTGGAAGGGATCGTCGGTGGTGAGCAGGCCGTAGGTGTTGGAGGTGCGCGACAGCACCGCGCCTTGCGTGCCCTTCAGATGCGCGGCATAGAGATTCACGGACGTGCCGCCGGTCAATTCGTCGCCGCTTTTGCCCCAGTCGGCTTCATCGGGCCCGTAGGCGTATTGCATGCGGGAAAGATAAAGTTGCGCGAGCTTGCGGTCGCCCTCGGCCTTGCCTTTCCAGGTATCGGTGGCGAGCGTGGCGTCGTCCAGCCCGGTGCCGTAGCGGCCGGTCTCGGAAGAGAAAATGCGCGTCTGCGCGGCGCGCTTCGCCACATCCGGCGCCAACCCTTGCCCTTGCAGCTCGTTGGCAATGCGCTGGCTATTGGCGAAGACGGGGTTGTCCGCCTCCGCGGCTTCGGCGGCGAGCTGCGCCGCCTTCGCGAGTTGCTTCATGGCGTTGGGAAAATGGTCGCGGTAAAGACCGGTGGCGGAGAGCACGACGTCGACGCGCGGCCGGCCCAGTGTTTCGCGCGGCACGAGCTTGACGTCGGTGACGCGCCCGCCGGCGTCCCATACCGGTTCCACGCCCATCAGCCACAATGCCTGCGCTTCGAGAATGCCCTGATGACGCATGGTCTCCACCGACCACAGCGACAGCGTCAGTTTCGTCGGCGCGGTGCCGGTGAGCTTGCGGTGCTCGGCGAGCAGGTTGTCGGCGGCCGCCTTGCCGGCTTCCCAGGCTTGTTTCGTCGGCACGCGGGAAGGATCGAAGCCGTAGAGATTGCGACCGGTCGGGTAGGCATCGGGGTTCTTGATCGGGTCGCCGCCATAGGATGTGGGAATGTAGCGGCCGGCCAGCGCGTTCGACAGGGCCGGAATCTCGTTGCCGGCACCGATGTCGGCATACCACTTGATCGCCTTGTCGATCTCCGCACGCAAGGCGGCCGGCAGACGCTCGGTCGGCCGGTTCTCGATCAGGTGGGCATGGAGCACGCGGTAGGGTGCTGTTTCCGGCAGCTTGTCGTAATCCGCCAGCAGGGTTTCGTCGAGCTCGCTCGCCCCAGCCCCCGCATGCCGGGCGGCGGCCTCCCAGAAGGGCTTGCCCAGCATCAGCATCACCGTGGCGAGGCGGTGCTTCTCGCCGGGCGCGCGGCCGAGCGTGTGCAGGCCCAGCGGCTGCGCCATCTCGGCGAGCTCGTGCAGATGCTCGTGCAACGCGTCGACGAAGGCGGGGAACTCGGCGGCGGCGCGCTCGATGCTCCAGCCCATGTCGCGCTCCATGCGTTCCTTCTTCGCGGCGGCGAGCAGGTCGGCCTTGATGCGTTCCTTGACGGCGCCTTCGTCCTGGTTGATCCAGGCGTGCAGCAGGTCGTGGATGTGCGTGAGCGCCTCGTGCAAGCCGGCGGGACGGAAGGGCGGCGTCTGATGGGAAAGGATCGTCGCCCGGCCGCGCCGCTTGGCCTGCACGGCCTCGCCGATGTTGTCGGCGATATACGGGTAGACCACCGGCACGTCGCCGATGGCGAGCATGGGGTAGTCGAACACCGACAGGCCGCGCTCCTTGCCCGGCAGCCACTCCTGCGAGCCGTGGGTGCCGTAGTGAACGATGGCGTCGGCGGCGAACTGCTCGCGCGTCCAGAGATAGACGGCCAGGTAGAAATGCGAAGGCGGTGACTTGGTCGAGTGATAGATCGCCTTTTCCTTGTCTTCCCACTTCTCGCCACGCGGCGGCTGCGGCAGGATGACGAGGTTGCCGAGCTTATAACGGGGGATGACGAAGAACGATTCGCCGCCGCGCCGCATCGCCATCGCCGACTTTTCCGGCGCGCCGTATTTCGCGGTCAGTTCGTCGCGCACCCCGGCTGGCAGGGTATCCAGCCACGCGCGGTAACGGCTGACCGGATACAGCTCGGCCAACCCCGAATGCAGTAGCGCATCGAGCCGGTCGTCGCGGTAGAACGGCGCGAGCAGTTGCTGGAGGACGCCGATCAGCGCCGGCTCGGACACCAGCTCAGTCGAATAGCCGGCGGCCTTGAGCGCCGCCAGCGTGGTTTCGAGGCTGCGCGGCACATTGAGGAACGAGGCCGAGAGGTTTTTCTCGCCGGGCGGATAGTTCCAGAACATCACGGCGACCCTTTTTTCGGCGTTGGGCTTACGCTGCAGGGCGATGTAATTCAGCGCCTTGGCGACCACGGCCGCAGCCTGCGGCGCGATCGGCACGATCTGGTCGTCCTCCTTCCGCGTGGCGGCGGCGATCTGGATGTCGGTCACGCCGGCGTATTCGGCCTGCGCCAGGTAGAACGGCACATCCATGAGTTGAACGCCCTGGGGGTCTGCCGCCCAGGCCGCCGCGTCCCCTTTGCGATACGGCATGGCCTGGACGACCGGAATCCCCAGGCGCTCGAACTCGATGCGTCGCCCTTCCGGATTGAGCATGATCTGGGTGTTGATGAGGACATGCGCCAGCGGTTGTCCGGCGGGTGCCAGGATGTCCATGAGCGCCTTGGTATCGTTCATGGGCGCGTAGAAAGGCAGGGCCACGGCGCCGGCCGTTTCGATGCGCGCAATCAGATCATCGATCGAGTCGGTCTGCATCGAGGCGATGTACTGCTGGTGCAGGGCGATGGCGACCACGGGCGCATCGGCAGCCGGTCGTCGCCAGGCCAGATACTCGGCGGTCGTGGCGAAGATCAGGCCGGGTGCATGCGGGTGGTAGATGCCGATCTTGGGGAAGACGATGGGGTCAGGGATGCTGGTGTGCACACGCCCGGTGAGATGCGCCGCGAGGCTGGCAAAAAAGCCCTCGAAATTGGCGCGACCACCGCTGTTGTAATAGGCGATGAGACGCTGCGCCAGCGCCTGGGGCAGCCCTTGCCAAGCGGGCCGGCCATCCCACAGCCACACATGGGGAGCCTTGAGCTCAGGCAGCGCACGCGTGAGCTTGGCCTGCACCTCGTCGATTTGGTAGCTGTCGAAGAACACGACGTCGTAGCCGCGAAACAGCCCGCCATCGACCTCGGTGGGTAGGCGATGCAGGTAACGCACATCGAGCTGCAGGTCGTAGGAACGCGCGATCTCGGCAAGCTGGCGGAATTTCCCCGCCGGCACGTTGCTGGTGGCGATGAACAGCAGCGCACCGGCATGGACCTGTGCAGCGCCGGACAGCAAGGCCGTGGCCAGCAACAAGGCATAGCACATCAGGCGGAGGATCATCGCGGCGTCCTCAGAAGCTGTACTCGAAGCTGGCGGACAGATGCCGGCCCGGCTGCGAATAGAAGTCCACGCCCTGCGGGTTGCGTGCATCGGCGTTGCGGATGTCGCTCCACAGCCAGTACTTGCGGTCCGTCAGGTTGTTGATCGCGACGGTCAGCCGTGCCCCCTTGGCCGGCTCGTACCAGCCGGAGATGTCCAGCACGCCATAGCCAGGCGGCCGGAACCAGGGCGAAAGGCCCGCCCCGGTGCAGGCCACCGTGGTGCAATCATTCACCCGGCGCACGCCCTGGGCCGCGCGCAGCCGCGCGCCCATGCCCCAAAGCCCGGCGTGGCGGTCGAGGGTCAACACCAGGCGTGTGGGCTCGATGCTGTCGAGCGGACGATCCAGTTCTTCGTCCTGGCCGTGCGCATAGGCCAGCGCGCCGGTGACCGACCAGCCGGGCCGGAAATCCCACGTGGCGCGCGCCTCGGCACCATAGATGCGTACCTTGGCCAGGTTCTGCGACATGTTGGTGCTGGCCAAGCCGGCGATGCAACGCGGATCGGACGGACAGTTCAGTCGCACACTGTCGATGAAATCCTTGTAGCGGTTGTCGTAGACCGACAGTTGGCCGCGCAGCCCCGTTTGCGTGAAGCGCAATCCGAGTTCGCCGCCGACGCTCGTCTCCGGCTTCAGGTCCGGATTGGGCGCGACGCCGTAACTCTGCGCGGTGTTGCGGAAGTGGCCATTGACCTCCTTGTAATCGGGCGCACGAAAGCCGCGCGCGACATGGCCGAATATCGTCCACTCGGGTGTCAGGCGCCACAGCCCGGCGAGCTTGGGCGAGAACCCGCCGTCGGTCTGAGTGACGACCCGGTTGTTGTTGGCGTTCAGCACGGCCTGCGACAACGCATCCGGCTCCGGCTTCAACTTGCGCCAGTCGTAGCGCAGTCCGGGGGTGAGGGTGAAGCGGCCGTCCGCGAGATCGATGTCGTCCTGCACGTACAACCCCACGGTATCGGTGTGGCCGGGCGCGAAATTGCGCAGCGGGAAGGCGTCGCCGGCCAGTGTCTTGGTCGTGGTGTTGGTGGTCAGGTTACGAACAGTCGCGTCGAGCTTCTGCTCGGACTCCTGTCGCGACAGCTCCAGACCGGCGGTGAGGAAATGCGCACCCAGTGCTTTCTCGACCTGCACGCCGGTACCGGTGAGGGTCTGGTCGAAACGGAATTCCTGCTCGATACGGCAGTTGTTGCCGCTGCCGAAGCTCCCCGAGCAGGTCGCCCCGGTGTTGGTACGGCTCTGCCGGTTGTAGTTGGTGGTTTCGCTGCTCTGCCGATAGAGCCGCGCCGTCACGCGGTCATAGGCGCCGCCGGCGGGCTGGTGCAGCCACTCCAGCGTGCCGCGTAGCCGCTGCGAATGATCGTCGCCATCCATCGCCGTGACCTTGGGCAGGGAAGCGGGAAGGCGCTTGACCACCACGTCGGCATCCTGCTTGGCGCCTTCCAGCGTGAACTTCAGCGCATGTCCCGGCGCAGGTTTGTGCGCCAGCTTGGCCAGTAGGCCCTGCTCGCGGATCTTCTGCGGGTTGGGGCGCTCGCGGTTCGGCGCGGTCACATCCAGCGTGCCCCGGTTGTCGAATTCCCCGGCATGCGAGTGGGTATAACCCAGCAGCCAGCGCACGCCCTGATCCTGGCTGCCGGCGGCGAGCAGGGTGCCGGTCCGGCCGTCATTGGCGCCTGAGTAAGTCAGCTTGGGGCGCAGCGCGAAGGTCTCGCCAGGCCGCAACAAGTCGTCCGGGTCGAGGGTGAGGTAACCCACCACGCCACCCAGCGCGTCCGAGCCATACAGGCTGGAGGCCGGACCGCGCAACACTTCGGCGCGCTTGAGGAAATCCAGCGGCGTGGTCAGCGGCGCACTGGTGGTGAAATTGGTCGGACCGCCGCCGCGGTAGTAATCCGGCAGGCGCACGCCATCGACCAGTTGCAATACGCGCTTGTCCTCCAGGCCGCGGATGTTGGGGCTGGTGGCGCCAAAGCGGCGCAGGTCGCGCGCGAAGGCCACGTCGGGCTCGTCGCGGAACAGATCGGCGGCGTCCGTCGGCAGGCGCCGGTCCAACACCTGGCGGGTGATGCTGGTGATGCTGGCGGCCACGCTGTCGGCTTCGACCTCGGCGCGGGTGGCGGTGACGACGACATCCTTCAGTTGCGTGTCGGTCAGACCGGCAGACGGCCATGTCAACGCCAGGGCGATGGCCAGATGAGTCGGGGAAAGACGGGGAACGTACGTATTCATAGCAGCCTCCAGAGAAAATTCCTGAAACCGGGCTGGCTGCCTAAACGTGTGAACACGTTGGGTTGCTGGCGTGAGAGAAAAATCGGGTACTTCTTCTTGGGTACGCGCTTCGCACCGGCTGACAAGGGATGCGCGGCCAGGCGGAACCCGGTGCGCTTGTCCTCGATGCTTGCATCGAAATGGATGACAGGATGCTGCAAGTGCAAGGCGATGGCGCGCGTCAACTGCGGCGTCGGTTGGCCGTGTTGGCGTGTGCACAGCCAAAGCAAGGCGGCCAGCAGCACGTGCACCGGGGGCGGCGCCTCACCCACGGGCGAGGCGTGGGCGCCCCATCGGCGGCCAGGGATGTCACCCAAACGGGCGAGGGTGGTGTGATCGCCCTCATTTGGTCAGGATCAGCTTGTTTTGCTGGGTGATGCGCAGCAGGTAGGCCGTGCCGGCATGATGAATCACCAGCGTGCGCGCTTCACCGAACAGCGCGCGGCTGTCGATGCCGCGGCTGGCGCTG
>CALHRD010000033.1 GCA_938038385.1 uncultured Burkholderiales bacterium | reverse complement strand
CGGGCGACAACATTGCCATCACGGTGAGCCTGATTGCGCCGATCGCCATGGAAGAGGGTCTGCGCTTCGCCATCCGCGAGGGCGGCCGCACCGTCGGCGCCGGCGTGGTGGCGAAGATCATCGAGTAATACGGTGCGGGGTGGGTCGATGGGCGGGGCATATCCCCCCGCCGCGCGTTTCCCGCCCTTCGCCGTCTTGTGCTGTTCTGCCGCAGGGGCATAGCTCAATTGGCAGAGCGTCGGTCTCCAAAACCGAAGGTTGGGGGTTCGAGACCCTCTGCCCCTGCCATCCACGAATGACTAGATAAGCATGGCCGACAACATCAAGCTCCTGGTCGCGGCGCTGCTCGCGGTGGCCGGTGTGGCGGGCTTTTACCTTCTGGCCGACAGTCCGACGGTGCTACGGGTGGTCTCGGTCCTGGCCGGCCTCGTGGCGGCCGCCGCGGTCGTCTACTACACGGCGACGGGCAGGCAGTTCGTGCTCTTCGCCGGCGAGGCGCGGGACGAAGCGCGCAAGGTGGTATGGCCCACCCGCAAGGAGACCATGCAGATGACCGGTGTGGTGATCCTGTTCGTCATCGTCATGGCCCTGTTTCTGTGGGCGGTGGACGCAGCCTTGTTCTGGGTGGTGAAGACCCTCATGGGCAGGAGTGAGTGATGGCGATGCAGTGGTACGTGGTGCATGCCTACTCGGGCTTCGAGAAGAGTGTCCAGCGCGCACTCAAGGAACGTATCGAGCGTGCCGGCATGCAGGACAAGTTTGGCGAGATCCTGGTGCCGGTGGAAGAGGTCGTGGAGATGAAAGGTGGCCAGAAGAGCGTCACCGAACGCAAGTTCTTCCCCGGCTATGTGCTGGTGCAGATGGAAATGGACGACGCCACCTGGCACCTGGTGAAGAGCACGCCCAAGGTCACCGGCTTCGTCGGCGGCACCGCCACCAAGCCGGCGCCGATCAGCGAACGGGAAGTCAAGGCCATCCTGCAGCAGATCCAGGAAGGCGTGGAGAAACCGCGGCCCAAGGTGCTCTATGAGGCGGGCGAGCTGGTGCGCATCATCGATGGTCCGTTCAGTGACTTCAACGGGTCGGTGGAAGAGGTCAATTACGAGAAGAGCAAGCTGCGGGTGTCGGTGACCATTTTCGGACGCGCCACGCCGGTGGAGCTGGATTTTTCCCAGGTGGAAAAGGCTTGAGCCCACCCAAGGGGGGGGCGAAGCCCAAAGGCCTGACCGGGGCCGCAATCCGGTAGAGGAGCGTCGGTAGGGTGACCGAAGGCGCGTATGCACTCACTAAAGTCAGGAGCCAGACATGGCAAAGAAGATCATCGGCTACATCAAGCTGCAAGTGCCGGCGGGCAAGGCCAATCCCTCGCCGCCCATCGGTCCCGCGCTGGGTCAGCGCGGCCTGAACATCATGGAATTCTGCAAGGCCTTCAACGCCCAGACCCAGAGTCTGGAGCCGGGTCTGCCCATCCCTGTGGTGATCACCGCCTACGCGGACAAGAGTTTCACCTTCATCATGAAGACCCCGCCGGCCACGGTGCTGATCAAGAAGGCCACCGGCGTGCAGAAGGGCTCTGCCAAGCCGCATACGGACAAAGTGGGCACCATCACCCGCGCCCAGCTGGAAGAGATCGCCAAGACCAAGATGCCGGATCTCACCGCCGCCGACATGGACGCGGCGGTGCGCACCATCGCCGGCAGCGCCCGCAGCATGGGTCTCAACGTGGAGGGGGTGTGACATGGCCAAGGTTTCCAAGCGTGTGCAGGCCCTCAAGGCCAAGGTGGACCGTACCAAGCTCTACAGCGTCGATGAGGCGCTGGCCCTGGTGAAAGAGGCGGCCACGGCCAAGTTCGACGAGTCCGTGGATGTTGCCGTGAATCTGGGTGTGGACCCGAGGAAGTCGGATCAGGTGGTGCGCGGCTCCGTGGTCATGCCCCGCGGCACGGGCAAGAGTGTGCGCGTGGCGGTGTTCTGCCAGGGCGCGGCAGCCGAGGCCGCCAAGGCTGCCGGTGCGGACATCGTCGGTTTCGACGATCTGGCCGCCGAGGTCAAGGGCGGCCGCATGGATTTCGATGTGGTGATCGCCACCCCTGATGCGATGAAGGTGGTGGGTCAGCTCGGTCAGATCCTGGGCCCGCGTGGACTCATGCCCAACCCCAAGGTGGGTACGGTCACCCCCAACGTGGCGGAGGCGGTGAAGAATGCCAAGGCTGGCCAGGTGCAATACCGGACCGACAAGGCGGGCATCATCCACGCCACCATCGGCCGCGCCTCGTTCGAGGTGGACGCACTGCGGGAAAACCTGAAGGCCTTGCTGGAGGCGCTGAACAAGGCCAAGCCGGCCAGCGCCAAGGGCATTTACATGAAAAAGGTGGCGCTCTCCAGCACCATGGGGATCGGCGTGCGGGTGGATCAGTCCAGCCTGCAGACGCCCGCACAGTAACGAAAATTGGGTCCGTCCGCCGCCCGTACGGGGCGGACGGGTTGTCCAAGACCGTAGACGCTGAAAGGCTTAATTGGGGAAAGAGCTGGTTGCGGGGGTTGCTGACCTCTGTCGCCTGATCTCTGACCCCTGTCTACGCAGACGGCGTTACCCGAAGCAGGAAATGCACGTGTTGCTCCTGAATCAGGCCGCCGGTGGGGCCCGGACCGCCCGCTCACACGGGTGGCGAGGGTGTGATTGACGAAAGGAGTCGGACCTTGAGTCTCAATCTTGATGACAAAAAGGCGGTCGTCGCCGAGATCGGCGAGCAACTTGCCACGGCTCAGGCCGTGGTGGTCGCCGAATATCGGGGCGTCACCGTCACCAGCATGACGGCCCTGCGCAAGAAGGCCCGCGAAAGCGGTGTCTATCTGCGGGTGTTGAAGAACACCCTGGCGCGCCGGGCCGTGGCGGACACGCCGTTTGCGGGGCTGGCCGGTCAGCTGACCGGACCGCTCGCCTACGGCATCTCCGCCGATCCGGTGGCGGTGGCCAAGGTCCTGAATGATTTCGCCAAGGCCAACGACAAGTTCGTGATCAAGGCGGGCGCCATGGCCAATTTCGTGATGTCTCCCAAGGACGTCACGGCGTTGGCCACCATGCCCAGCCGTGATGAACTGTTGGCCATGCTCATGGGCACCATGCAGGCGCCCATCGCCAAGTTCGTGCAGACCCTCAACGAGGTGCCGGGCAAGTTCGTCCGCACCGTGGCGGCATTGCGCGACGAGCGCGAGAAGCAGGCGGCGTGATCTCTCAGGCGTTGACCGTATCTCTAGCGCAATTTTGACTTTATTCAGGAGTGCAACATGGCTTTGTCCAAAGCTGAAATCCTCGATGCCATCGCTGGCATGACCGTTCTGGAGCTCTCCGAGCTCATCAAGGACATGGAAGAGAAGTTCGGTGTGTCTGCCGCTGCCGCCACCGTGGCCGTGGCCGCCGGCCCGGCCGCTGGTGCTGCTGCTGCGCCGGCCGCCGAAGAGAAGACCGAGTTCGACGTGATCCTGGCTGCCGCCGGCGCCAACAAGGTGAACGTGATCAAGGTGGTGCGTGCCCTCACCGGTCTGGGCCTCAAGGAGGCGAAGGATTTGGTCGACGGCGCACCGAAGCCGGTCAAGG
The DNA here is from genome assembly GCA_938038385.1 of uncultured Burkholderiales bacterium. Classification (GTDB taxonomy): domain Bacteria; phylum Pseudomonadota; class Gammaproteobacteria; order Burkholderiales; family Thiobacillaceae; genus JANWZL01. The sequence continues at coordinate 11,917 of CALHRD010000033.1, read as the reverse complement.
AAGGCGTGCCCAAGGCCGAGGCTGAGGACATCAAGAAGCAGCTCACCGAAGCTGGCGCCACCGTCGAGATCAAGTAATCCCGGCGTGTCGGGGCATTTTGCCTATGGCATGGCTGGCGGCCTTCGGGCCGCCGGCCTTTGCGCGTTTCAGGCCTCAGCTGTGAGGGGTCGGCGAGCGTGCTGATTCCTGATTCCTGATTCCTGTCCTCTGAGAGACGGAGCCGTCATGAGCTACACATTTGCCGAGAAAAAACGCATACGGAAGAGCTTTGCCAAGCGCGCGAGCGTCCTCCCGGTGCCCTACCTGCTGACCACCCAGATCGCCTCCTACAAGCAATTCCTGCAGGAGGACGTGCCCGCCGATCAGCGCCGTGACGTGGGATTGCAGGCGGCCTTCAGGTCCATCTTCCCGATCGTAAGCCACAGCGGCAATGCACGGCTGGAGTATGTCACCTACAACCTGGGACAGCCGGTATTCGACATCGTCGAGTGCCAGCAGCGGGGCCTGACCTTCGCCGCCAGCCTGAGGGCCAAGGTGCGGCTGGTGATCCTGGACAGGGAGAGCAGCAAGGAGAAGATCAAGGAGGTCAAGGAGCAGGAGGTCTACATGGGCGAGATTCCGCTCATGACCCCGAATGGATCCTTCATCATCAACGGCACCGAGCGGGTCATCGTCTCCCAGCTTCACCGCTCGCCCGGCGTGTTCTTCGAGCACGACCGGGGCAAGACCCATTCCTCCGGCAAGCTGTTGTTCTCCGCGCGCATCATCCCCTATCGCGGCTCCTGGCTCGATTTCGAATTCGACCCCAAGGACATCGTCTTCTTCCGTGTAGACCGCCGTCGCAAGATGCCTGTGACCACCCTGCTCAAGGCACTGGGTTACACGAACGAGGAAATCCTGGCCGAATTCTTCGAGTTCGAGACCTTCCACCTGACCAAGAAGGGGATCGAATTCGAGCTCAAGCCCGAGCGGCTGAAGGGCGAGGTGGCCCGGTTCGACATCGTGGCCAAGGACGGCACCGTCGTGGTGGCCAAGGACAAGCGTATCACCGCCAGGCACATCCGCGACCTGGAGGCCGCTGGCATCAGGAAGCTGACGGTGGACAGCGACTTCCTGCTCGGCCGCATCCTGGCCAGGAATGTGGTCGACAAGGAGACCGGGGAGGTCATCGCGCGTGCCAATGACGAGATCACGGAGGGCCTGCTCGAGGCCCTCGCTGCGGCCAAGGTGGCCAGGTTCGAGACGCTCTACACCAATGAACTGGATCACGGTCCCTACATCTCGCAGACCCTCTCGGTGGACGAAACCGCGGACCAGTGGTCCGCCCGCGTCGCCATCTACCGCATGATGCGCCCCGGCGAGCCGCCCACCGAGGATGCCGTCGAGGCCCTGTTCCAGCGGCTGTTCTTCAGCGAGGATTCCTACGACCTGTCCAAGGTCGGACGCATGAAGTTCAACCGCCGCATCGGCCGCGAGGAGCTCACCGGTCCTGGCACACTGAGCAAGGAAGACATCGTCGCCGTGATCAAGATCCTGGTGGATCTGCGCAACGGTCGCAACGAGGTGGACGACATCGACCACCTGGGCAACCGCCGCGTGCGCGCCGTGGGGGAACTCGCCGAGAACCAGTTCCGGGCGGGGCTGGTACGCGTGGAACGCGCCGTGCGCGAGCGCCTCTCGCAGGCCGAGAGCGAGAACCTCATGCCGCACGACCTGATCAATGCCAAACCGATCTCGGCGGCGATCAAGGAATTCTTCGGCTCCTCCCAGCTCTCCCAGTTCATGGACCAGACCAACCCGCTGTCCGAGATCACCCACAAGCGGCGCATCTCCGCCCTGGGGCCCGGGGGGCTGACGCGCGAGCGGGCAGGCTTCGAGGTGCGCGACGTCCACCCGACCCACTACGGCCGGGTGTGTCCCATCGAGACCCCGGAAGGCCCCAACATCGGTCTCATCAACTCGCTCGCGCTCTATGCCCAGACCAACGAATACGGCTTCATCGAGACACCCTACCGCAAGGTGGTGGACGGCAAGGTCACCAACGAGATCGAGTACCTCTCCGCCATCGAGGAAGGGCAATACGTGATCGCCCAGGCCAACACACCCCTGGACGACGAGGGCCGCTTCGTGGACGACCTGGTGAGCTGCCGGCACAAGAACGAATTCACCCTGTCCTCGCCTGACCGCATCGGATACATGGACATCGCCCCTTCCCAGATCGTATCGGTGGCGGCCTCCCTCATCCCCTTCCTGGAACATGATGACGCCAACCGCGCCCTGATGGGTTCCAACATGCAGCGTCAGGCCGTGCCCTGCCTGCGGCCGGACAAGCCCGTGGTGGGCACCGGCGTGGAGCGCACCGCGGCGGTCGACTCGGGCACCGTGGTCAAGGCCCTGCGTGGCGGCGTGGTGGACTACGTGGACGCCAGCCGGATCGTGGTGCGGGTCAATGACGACGAGACCGCCGCCGGCGAGGTGGGCGTGGACATCTACACGCTCACCAAGTACATGCGCTCCAACCAGAACACCAACATCAACCAGCGTCCCTTGGTGAAGGTGGGCGACCGGCTCGCCCGCGGCGACGTGGTGGCCGACGGCGCCTCCACCGACAAGGGCGAGCTCGCCCTCGGTCAGAACATGCTGGTCGCCTTCATGCCCTGGAACGGCTACAACTTCGAGGACTCCATCCTCATCTCCGAGCGGGTGGTGGCGGAGGACCGCTACACCTCCATCCATATCGAGGAGCTGTCGGTGGTGGCGCGCGACACCAAGCTCGGGCCCGAGGAGATCACGCGCGACATCTCCAGCCTGTCCCAGGCCCAGTTGGGACGCCTGGACGAGGCGGGCATCGTACACATCGGCGCCGAGGTGCAGGCCGGCGATGTGCTGGTGGGCAAGGTCACCCCCAAGGGCGAGACCCAGTTGACGCCGGAAGAGAAGCTGCTGCGCGCCATCTTCGGCGAGAAGGCAAGCGACGTGAAGGACACCTCGCTCAAGGTGCCCACCGGCATGAGCGGCACGGTGATCGACGTGCAGGTCTTCACCCGCGAGGGCATCGAGCGGGATACCCGCGCCAACCAGATCATCGACGACATGCTGCGCAAGTACCAGAAGGACCTCGCCGATCAGATGCGCATCGTCGAGAACGACGCCTTCGCCCGCATGAAGAAACTGCTCACCGGCAAGATCGCCAAGGGCGGGCCGAAGAAGCTGGCCAAGGGCGCAGCCATTTCCGAGGACTACCTGGATACGGTCAATCCGCACGACTGGTTCGACATCCGCGTCGAGGATGAGGAGGTCTCGCGCCAGATGGAAGGCATCAAGGACGGCCTCGACAAGGTGCGCGCCCAGTTCGAGGCCATGCTCGAGAACAAGAAGAAAAAGCTCACCTCGGGCGACGAGCTGCCCCCCGGCGTGATCAAGATGGTCAAGGTCTATCTGGCGGTCAAGCGGCGGCTGCAGCCCGGCGACAAGATGGCCGGCCGGCACGGCAACAAGGGCGTGGTCTCCAAGATCGTTCCGGTGGAGGACATGCCCTTCATGGCCGATGGCACCCCGGTGGACATCGTGCTGAACCCCTTGGGCGTGCCTTCACGGATGAACGTGGGCCAGATCCTGGAGACGCATCTGGGCTGGGCCGCCAAGGGCCTGGGCCTGAGGATAGGCGAGATGTTGGACCGGCAGGCGAATGCGAAGGAGGTGCGCCAGTTCCTGGACAAGATCTACAACAGCTCGGGCAAGAAGGAAGACCTCGGTGCCCTGAGCGATGAGGAGATCCTGGAGATGGCCGGCAACCTGCGTGGTGGCGTGCCTTTTGCCACGCCGGTGTTCGACGGCGCCCACGAGGACGAGATTCGGGCCATGCTCGACCTGGCCTATCCGGACGACGATCCGCGCACGCAGCGGATCGGATTCACCTCGGGCAAGACCCAGGTGCGTCTATACGACGGCCGCAGCGGCGAGATGTTCGACCGCCCGGTGACTGTGGGTTACATGCACATCCTGAAGCTGCACCACCTGGTCGACGACAAGATGCACGCCCGCTCCACCGGACCGTATAGCCTGGTCACCCAGCAACCCCTGGGCGGCAAGGCGCAGTTCGGCGGCCAGCGCTTCGGCGAGATGGAGGTGTGGGCCCTGGAGGCCTACGGCGCCGCCTACACCCTGCAGGAGATGCTCACCGTCAAGTCCGACGACGTCACCGGCCGCACCAAGGTCTACGAAAACATCGTCAAGGGCGAGCACAAGATCGACGCCGGCATGCCGGAGTCGTTCAACGTGCTGGTGAAGGAAATCCGCTCGCTCGCCATCGACATCGATCTGGAACGTTATTGATTCGGGGCCGGGCAATGGGGAACGGGGAATGGGATCGATCCCGCTCCCCATCCCCATTACCCCGTCCATCCCTCAAAACCGGAGGTTTTGAATGAAAGCACTGCTCGATCTATTCAAACAGGTCACCCAGGAAGAGGAATTCGACGCCATCAGGATAGGGCTCGCCTCGCCGGAGAAGATCCGGGCCTGGTCCTTCGGCGAGGTCAAGAAGCCCGAGACCATCAACTACCGCACCTTCAAGCCCGAGCGCGACGGCCTGTTCTGCGCCCGCATCTTCGGCCCGGTGAAGGACTATGAGTGCCTGTGCGGCAAGTACAAACGGCTCAAGCACCGCGGTGTGATCTGCGAGAAGTGTGGCGTCGAGGTGACGCTGTCCAAGGTGCGTCGTGAGCGCATGGGCCATATCGAGCTGGCCTCGCCCGTGGCCCACATCTGGTTCCTCAAGAGCCTGCCCAGCCGCCTGGGCATGGTGCTCGACATGACCTTGCGCGACATCGAGCGTGTGCTCTATTTCGAAGCCTATGTGGTCACCGAGCCGGGCATGACGCCGCTCAAGCGCTGCCAGCTCCTGACCGAGGACGACTATCTCGCCAAGGTCGAGGAGTATGGCGACGAGTTCAAGGCCGGCATGGGCGCGGAGGGCATCCGTGACCTGCTGCGTGGGCTCGACCTTGCGGGTGAGGTGGAGATCCTCCGCCGTGAACTGGACAAGACCAGTTCTGAGACGAAGATCAAGAAGATCGCCAAGCGGCTCAAGGTTCTGGAGGCCTTCCAGAAATCCGGCATCCGCCCGGACTGGATGATCCTCGAGGTCCTGCCGGTGCTTCCCCCCGAGCTGCGGCCGCTGGTACCGCTGGACGGTGGCCGCTTCGCCACCTCCGACCTCAACGATCTCTACCGCCGGGTGATCAACCGCAACAACCGCCTCAAGCGCCTGCTGGAACTCAAGGCCCCCGAGATCATCGTGCGCAACGAGAAACGCATGCTGCAGGAGGCGGTGGACTCCCTGCTGGACAACGGCCGTCGCGGCAAGGCCATGACCGGCGCCAATAAGCGTCCGCTCAAGTCACTGGCCGACATGATCAAGGGCAAGGGCGGCCGCTTCCGTCAGAACCTGCTCGGCAAGCGGGTGGATTACTCCGGCCGCTCGGTGATCGTGGTGGGGCCGACGCTCAAGCTGCACCAGTGCGGCTTGCCCAAGCTCATGGCCCTTGAACTGTTCAAACCCTTCATTTTCCACCGTCTGGAGGTCATGGGCCTGGCCACCACCATCAAGCAGGCCAAAAAGATGGTCGAGGCCCAGGAGCCGGTGGTTTGGGACATCCTGGAAGAGGTGATCCGCGAGCATCCGGTGATGCTCAACCGCGCACCGACCCTGCACCGTTTGGGCATCCAGGCCTTCGAGCCGGTGTTGATCGAAGGCAAGGCCATCCAGCTGCATCCGCTGGTGTGTACCGCCTTCAACGCCGACTTCGACGGCGACCAGATGGCCGTGCACGTGCCGCTCTCCCTGGAGGCGCAGCTCGAGGCGCGTACCCTGATGCTGTCCTCCAACAACGTCCTCTCGCCCGCCAACGGCGACCCGATCATCGTGCCCTCCCAGGACATCGTGCTGGGTCTTTACTACATGACCCGCGAGCGGGTGGCGGCCAAGGGCGAGGGCATGATCTTCGCCGACACCGACGAGTTGCGCCGGGCCTGGCTGTCCGGCGTGGTGGACATCAATGCCAGGGTCACGGTGCGCATCAAGGAGCGTGTCTACGATGCAATGGGCGAGCTGGTCACGCGCATCACGCGCCACGAGACCGTCACCGGCCGTGCCATGCTGTCCGACATCCTGCCGCCCGGTCTGGACTTCGCCCATGTCAACAAGGTGCTCAAGAAGAAGGAGATCTCCAGGCTCATCAACGCCGCCTTCCGTAAGTGCGGCCTGAAAGAGACCGTGATCTTCGCCGACAAGCTGATGTATACCGGTTTCTCGATGGCGGCCAAGGGCGGCATTTCGATCTGCATGCAGGACATGCTGATGCCGCCGCAGAAGGCCGAGATCCTGGCCGCAGCCGAAAAGGAGGTCAAGGAGATCGAGGCGCAGTATACCTCGGGCCTGGTCACCCAGGGCGAGCGCTACAACAAGGTGGTGGACATCTGGGGGCAGGCTGGTGACAAGGTGGCCAAGGCCATGATGGAGCAGCTCTCCGGCGAGATGACCACCGACCGCGAGGGCAGGCCAGTCAAGCAGGAGTCCTTCAACTCCATCTACATGATGGCCGACTCCGGCGCCCGCGGCTCCGCCGCCCAGATCCGGCAGCTCGCCGGCATGCGGGGGCTGATGGCCAAGCCGGACGGCTCCATCATCGAAACACCCATCACCGCCAACTTCCGCGAGGGCCTGAACGTCCTGCAGTACTTCATCTCCACGCACGGCGCGCGCAAGGGGCTGGCCGACACGGCGCTGAAGACCGCAAACTCCGGCTACCTCACCCGTCGCCTGGTGGATGTCACCCAGGATCTGGTCATCACCGAGGACGATTGCGGGACCACCAACGGCATGGTCATGCGCGCGCTGGTGGAAGGTGGCGATGTGGTCGAACCGCTGCGCGACCGCATCCTCGGCCGTGTGGCCGCGGTGGATGTGGTGCATCCGGACACCGGCGAGACAGTCATCGAAGCCGGCACCATGCTGGACGAGGCCAGGGTCGATCTGATCGAGCAGCTGGGCGTCGAGGAGGTCAAAGTGCGTACGCCGCTGACCTGTGACACCCGCTGGGGTCTGTGCGCCAAGTGTTACGGTCGTGACCTCGGCCGCGGGCATCTGGTCAACGCCGGCGAGGCAGTGGGTGTGATCGCCGCCCAGTCCATCGGCGAGCCGGGTACCCAGCTCACCATGCGTACCTTCCACATCGGTGGCGCCGCGTCCCGTGCGGCGGTGGCCAACCAGGTGCAGAGCAAGGCTGCGGGCGTGGTGCGCTTCACACCCGCGATGCGTTATGTCACCAATGTCCGTGGTGAGCAGATCGTCATCTCGCGCAACGGTGAGGTGCTGATCACCGACGAAAACGGTCGCGAGCGCGAGCGTCACAAGGTCCCCTACGGGGCGACGCTCGCCACCCTGGACGGGGCAGAGATCAAGGCCGGCGCCGTGCTGGCGAGTTGGGACCCGCACACCCGGCCCATCATCACCGAATATGCCGGGCGGGTGAAGTTCGAGAACGTCGAGGAGGGGGTGACCGTCGCCAAGCAGATCGACGAGGTCACCGGTCTTTCCACCCTCATCGTCATCGATCCCAAGCGCCGCGGCGTGTCCGCCGGCAAGGGGCTGCGACCACAGGTCAGGCTCATGGCCCCGGACGGCTCCGAGGTCAAGGTGGCCGGCACCGAGACGCCGGTGTCCATCACCTTCCAGATCGGCGCCATCATCACGGTGAAGGACGGTCAGGAAGTGGGGGTGGGCGAGGTGCTGGCCAGGATACCGCTGGAGACGACCAAGACGCGCGATATCACCGGCGGTCTGCCGCGCGTGGCGGAGTTGTTCGAGGCGCGCAGCCCGAAGGACGCCGGCATGCTGGCCGAGGTCACCGGTACGGTCTCCTTCGGCAAGGACACCAAGGGCAAGCAGCGTCTGGTGATCACCGACTTCGACGGCGTGGCCCATGAGTATCTGATCCCCAAGGACAAGCACGTCACGGTGCACGACGGCCAGGTGGTGCAGAAGGGCGAGGCCATCGTCGACGGCCCGGCCGACCCGCACGACATCCTGCGCCTGCAGGGGGTCGAGGCGCTGGCGCGCTACGTCATCGACGAGGTGCAGGACGTCTACCGTCTGCAGGGCGTGAAGATCAACGACAAGCACATCGAGGTGGTGGTGCGCCAGATGCTGCGCCGCGTCAACGTGCTGGATGCCGGAGACACCCGCTTCATCCCGGGCGAACAGGTGGAGCGCTCCGAGGTGCTCGAAGAAAATGACCGCATGCTCGCCGAGGGCAAGCGTCCGGCGACCTACGAGAACATCCTGCTGGGCATCACCAAGGCTTCGCTGTCGACCGACTCCTTCATCTCCGCGGCCTCCTTCCAGGAGACCACCCGCGTGCTGACCGAAGCAGCCATCATGGCCAAGAAGGACGACCTGCGCGGTCTGAAGGAAAACGTCATCGTCGGTCGGCTCATTCCGGCGGGTACTGGCATGGCCTACCACCGCACGCGGCGTCGGCAGGCCCAGGAGGAGGCAGAGGCCGCGCTGGAGGCCGCCGAAGCCGTGTTCGAGCAGTCCGGCGAAACGCCTGAGGCTTGACAGCCGCAAACGCGCTTCTTAAACTTCGCAGTCTTTTAGACGGCCCGCCTCGGCGGGCCGCGCTGCCCGTGGCTCCGGCCCATCGTTTGGACCTGCGCCGGCATTGCGAAATCCATACAGATCAGGAACACATCAGGAACCTATTCGATGCCTACCATCAACCAACTGGTGCGGAAGCCGCGCAAGGCTCCCGTCGACAAGAGCAAGGTGCCGGCCATGGAGTCGTGCCCGCAGAAACGCGGCGTATGTACACGGGTGTACACCACCACCCCGAAGAAGCCCAACTCGGCCCTGCGCAAGGTCGCCAAGGTGCGCCTGTCCAACGGCTTCGAGGTCATCGGCTACATCGGCGGCGAGGGTCACAACCTCCAGGAGCACTCGGTGGTGCTGGTACGCGGTGGGCGGGTCAAGGACCTGCCGGGTGTGCGTTATCACATCGTACGCGGCAGCCTGGATACCCAGGGTGTGAAGGACCGCAAGCAGGCTCGTTCCAAGTATGGCGCCAAGCGGGCCAAGGCCGGCAAGTAACCCGGCACCCAATCATCGAGGAGTTTCAGCATGCCCCGTCGTCGCGAAGTCCCCAAACGTGAAATCCTGCCCGATCCGAAGTTCGGCAGTCAGGAGGTCGCCAAGTTCATGAACGTCGTCATGGCCAGTGGCAAGAAGGCCGTGGCTGAGCGTATCGTCTACGGCGCCTTCGAGCAGATCGAGAAGAAAAGCGGCAAGAGCCCGCTCGAGGTCTTCTCCGCGGCGCTGGCCAACATCAAGCCGGTGGTCGAGGTGAAGTCGCGCAGGGTTGGTGGCGCCAACTATCAGGTGCCCGTGGAGGTCCGTCCCTCCCGCCGTTCCGCTCTGGCCATGCGCTGGCTCAAGGATGCGGCGCGCAAGCGCGGTGAGAAATCCATGGGACAACGTCTGGCCGGCGAGCTGCTGGATGCGGCCGAAGGGCGCGGTGGCGCCATGAAGAAGCGTGAAGAGGTGCACCGCATGGCCGAGGCCAACAAGGCCTTCTCCCATTTCCGCTTCTAAACACGACAAGGGCAGATCAACGTGGCACGCAAGACCCCCATCGAGCGCTATCGCAACATCGGTATCTCCGCGCACATCGACGCCGGCAAGACCACCACTACCGAGCGCATCCTGTTCTACACCGGGGTGTCGCACAAGATCGGCGAGGTGCACGACGGCGCTGCGACCATGGACTGGATGGAGCAGGAGCAGGAGCGCGGCATCACCATCACCTCCGCCGCCACCACCTGCTTCTGGCGCGGCATGGACCAGTCCCATCCCGAGCACCGCATCAACATCATCGACACCCCGGGTCACGTCGACTTCACCATCGAGGTGGAACGCTCCATGCGCGTGCTCGACGGCGCGTGCATGGTCTACTGCGCGGTGGGCGGTGTGCAGCCCCAGTCCGAGACGGTGTGGCGTCAAGCCAACAAGTACAAGGTGCCGCGCCTGGCCTTCGTCAACAAGATGGACCGTTCCGGCGCCAACTTTTTCAAGGTCTACGATCAGATGCGCTCGCGGCTCAAGGCCAACCCGGTGCCCATCCAGGTGCCGATCGGTGCCGAGGACAAGTTCCAGGGCGTGGTGGACCTGCTCAAGATGAAGGCCATCGTCTGGGACGAGGCCAGCCAGGGCATGAAATTCGAGTATGGCGACATCCCGGCCGATCTGGTCGAGACTTGCCGGGCGTGGCGCGAGAAGATGGTCGAGGCGGCAGCCGAGGCCAACGAGGAGCTGATGAACAAGTACCTCGAAGAAGGCGATCTTTCCGAGGCCGAGCTCATGTCCGCCCTGCGCGCCCGCACCATCGCCGGCGAGATCGTGCCCATGCTGTGCGGTTCCGCCTTCAAGAACAAGGGCGTGCAGGCCATGCTGGACGCCGTCATCAATTACCTGCCGTCGCCCGTGGACATCCCCCCCGTCAAAGGCGAACTGGAGGACGGTACCGAGGTCGAGCGCAAGGCGAGCGACGACGAGCCCTTCGCCGCCCTGGCCTTCAAGATCATGACCGACCCCTACGTCGGTCAGCTTACCTTCTTCCGTGTCTATTCCGGCGTGGTGAACTCCGGTGACACCATCTACAACTCGGTCAAGGGCAAGAAGGAGCGCCTGGGCCGCATCCTGCAGATGCACGCCAACAACCGGGAAGAGATCAAGGAAGTGCGTGCCGGCGACATCGCCGCGGCGGTTGGTCTCAAAGAGGCGATCACCGGCGATACGCTGTGCGCCATCGACAAACCGATCATCCTCGAGCGCATGGAGTTCCCCGAACCCGTCATTCATGTGGCGGTGGAGCCAAAGACCAAGGCCGACCAGGAGAAGATGGGTCTGGCCCTGAACCGCCTCGCCCAGGAGGATCCATCCTTCCGTGTACGTACCGACGAAGAGTCGGGGCAGACCATCATCTCCGGCATGGGCGAGCTGCACCTGGAGATCATCGTCGACCGCATGCGCCGCGAGTTCAACGTCGAGGCCAACGTCGGCGCGCCGCAGGTGGCCTATCGTGAGGCGATCAAAAAGCCGGTGGAGAGCGAGGGCAAGTTCGTCAAGCAGTCCGGCGGCAAGGGCCAGTACGGCCATGTCTGGCTCAAGCTGGAACCGAACGAGCCGGGCAAGGGCTACGAATTCATTGATGCCATCAAGGGTGGCACGGTGCCGCGCGAATACATCCCGGCAGTGGACAAGGGCGTGCAGGATGCACTGAACAATGGTGTCTTGGCCGGCTTCCCGGTCGTGGACGTCAAGGTCACCCTGTTCGACGGTTCCTACCATGAGGTGGACTCCTCCGAGCAGGCCTTCAAGATGGCGGCGATCATGGGCTTCAAGGACGGCATGCGGAAGGCCTCCCCCGCCCTGCTGGAACCCATGATGGCCGTCGAGGTGGAGACGCCCGAGGAGTACATGGGTGACGTGATGGGCGACCTGAACCGCCGTCGGGGCATCATTCAGGGCATGGAGGACCTGCCCGGCGGCAAGGCCATCAAGGCCGAGGTGCCGCTGGCGGAGATGTTCGGCTATTCGACCGACTTGCGCTCCATGTCCCAGGGTCGCGCCACCTATTCGATGGAATTCAAGCACTACGCCGAGGCGCCGAAGAACGTCGCGGAAGCCGTGATCAACAGCAAGAAGTGATTCGAGGTAAGCAAAATGGCCAAGGAAAAGTTTGAGCGTACGAAACCGCACGTGAACGTGGGCACGATTGGGCACGTGGACCATGGCAAGACGACGCTGACGGCGGCGATCACGACGATTTTGTCGAAGAAGTTTGGGGGCTCGGCGAAG
>CALHRD010000032.1 GCA_938038385.1 uncultured Burkholderiales bacterium | reverse complement strand
GAAGGCGGCCAGCTCCCCATCAAACTGCTTACCTCCTGCCCTTCCTGTCTGCAGGGGTTGTCGCGCTTCGAGGGCGACGCGGGCGTGGAAGCGGACTATCTGGTCATCGAACTGGCCCGGCTGCGGATGGGCGAGAATTGGCAGGCCGACTTTCTCGCCCGCGTGAAGCGGGGGGGGATCGAACGGGTGCTGCTGTGAGTGAGTCGATCTGTCCCCTGTGCACCGCCGACGGCGGCGGGGTGCTCTGGCGTGACGACCTGTGCCGAGTGGTCTGGGTGGAGGATCCGGACTATACCGGCTACTGTCGGGTTATCCTAAATGCCCACGTGCGCGAGATGACCGACCTGCCGGAACCCGAGCGCTGCCGGCTGATGGCGGTGGTCTTCGCCGTGGAGGCGGCGGCGCGCGAGGTCCTGCGGCCGGAGAAGGTCAACCTGGCCAGTCTGGGCAATCAGGTGCCCCACCTGCACTGGCACGTGATCCCCCGCTTCGCCGACGACCGCCATTTCCCCGACCCGATCTGGGCGGCGCCGCGGCGCCCGTCACGACCGCGGCCTGGTCACGACGGGCTCAGGCGGCGGCTTGCTCGGGCGGTTGCGGCGTTGCTGACGCCGCCGGAATGATCCGTTCGGCGGGAAACACCGCCGTGAAGGTGCTTCCCCTGCCGACGGTGCTTTCGACCCTGAGCCGCGCCTGGTGCCGCTGCAGGACGTGCTTGACGATGGCCAGTCCCAGGCCGGTGCCGCCGGTGGCGCGCGAGCGGCCCCGGTCCACCCGGTAGAAGCGCTCGGTCAGGCGTGGGATGTGCTGCGCCTCGATGCCTTCGCCCGTGTCCGTCACCGAGAATTCCGCCCCACCGCTGGGCGTGTTGCGCCAGCGCAGGGTGATCTGGCCGCCGCTCGGGGTGTAGCGCACAGCATTCGACACCAGGTTGCCCAAGGCGCTGTGGATCTCCTTCGGGTTGCCGAGAATGCCGGCGTCGCTGTCCACTTCCAGGCCGATCCGGTGGCGGCCGCCGCTCAGGGTCTCCGCCTCGCGCAGCAGGCTACGGACCAGGGTCGGGACATCAACCGGTTCCGGTTGGGTGTCGGCATCCGCCTCCAGACGCGCCAGGGTGAGCAGGTCATCGACCAGGCGCCGGATACGGTCGGACTGCTCCCGCATCAGCTGGATGTGGTTCTTGAACTGTCTGGGGTCGGGCTGTTCCATGTCGGCGAAGGCCTCCAGAAAGCCCACGATCACCGTGATGGGCGTGCGCAGCTCATGCGAGACGTTGGCCACGAAGTCCCGTCGCATGGCATCCACCCGGGCCAATTCCGTGATGTCATGGCACAGGAGCATTTTCTGGGCGCGCGGCAGGGGTACCCATTGCAGGGTCAGGGTGCGGTTGCTGTCGCCCGCCGCCGGCATGGTGAAGGCCCCCTCCCGCGCACCCGTCAGCCAGGCATTGAAGGCGGCGTTGCGTACGATGTAGCCGATGAATTGCCCCAGATCGCGCTTGTCTTTCAGGCCGAGCTGGCCCTGGGCGGCCTGGTTGAACCAGACGATGCGGTGCTGTGCATCCAGGATGACCACACCGTCGGGCAGCAGGCGCGCCGCATGCAGCATCTGCTCCAGGTCGGCGTGGCTGCGGGCGCGGTCATCGCGGTGAGCCTGGATCACCTGTGCCACCTTGTGCAGGACATCTCCCCACAACCCTCCTGATTCCGGGACCGGCTGTGTCGGTGAGGCCAGCCAGGCCTCGAAGCGCATGAGCTGGCGCAGGTGATGGGTCAGTTGCAGGGCGAGGCCGAAGCACAAGGCAAGCAGGCCGGCGAGTGCATCGACGGCGAGCCAGAGGATCAGGGAGAGGACGAGCAGGCCCAGGAGATATGCCAGGGTCCGCCACCAATGGGGCTGCACGGGCGGATATCGGGTTGAGCGGCCCGCAGATTCTAGCTCAGGTCGCCGACAGACGATATCCGGAACCGCGCACGGTCTGGATCAGACGATTGTGTCCGGTGGGCTCGAGCGCACTGCGCAGGCGCCGGATATGCACGTCCACCGTGCGTTCCTCGACGAAGACGTGATCGCCCCAGACGTGATCCAGCAGTTGCGAGCGGGAATAGACCCGCTCCGGATGGGTCATCAGGAAATGAAGCAGGCGAAACTCGGTCGGTCCCAGCTCCAGCGGCGTGCCGTCCCCGTATACGCGGTGGCTGACCGGGTCCAGCCTGAGGCCGGCAATCTCGACGGGGTCTTCGGTCATCTGCGGCGCGCGGCGGCGCAACACCGCCTTGATGCGGGCCATGAGCTCGCGCGGGCTGAAAGGCTTGGTGATGTAGTCGTCGGCGCCGATGTCCAGTCCCAGCACCTTGTCCCGCTCCTCGGTGCGAGCGGTGAGAATGATGATGGGCACCCCTTTCAGGCGATGGTCGGCGCGCACCCTGCGGGCGAAATCGATGCCCGACATGCCCGGCAGCATCCAGTCCAGCAGGATCAGGTCGGGCAGCGCCCCGCGCAGCATGCCGAGGGCCTCCTCCGCATCCGGGGCCACCAGCACGTCATGACCGTGCTGACCCAGATTGAATTTCAGGACTTCCTGTATGCCGGGTTCGTCTTCGACCACCAGGATGGTTGCGGACATGGGACCCCCGTTCTCTGCGCAAGTCGGAACAGCGCTGGATGGTATGACGGTAGCGTGAAGCTATTGTGACAATGGCAGGCGCTGAGCGCTGGACCTGAGATCCTGGCTTGTATGGCCCATGCCTCGTCGGCATGGCGGCCGTCAACCACCCTACACTGCATCGACCGGGATGGTCGTCTCTCCCTTGAGTGGGGGCACACCGTCATAGTATCGTCATCGCAACCCAAGCCGAAAGGTCGCCCATCATGTACACGCCCCAAGAAAAAGCCCGCATCATCGCCGAGGCCCTGCCATACATCCAGCGCTTCTATGACAAGACGGTGGTGGTCAAGTACGGCGGCAACGCCATGGTCGACCCCGTGCTCAAGGCGGCCTTTGCCCGCGACGTGGTGCTGCTCAAGTTGGTGGGGATGAATCCGGTCGTCGTGCATGGCGGCGGCCCCCAAATCGAGGATCTGCTGAAAAGGGTGGGTAAGAAGGGCGAATTCATCCAGGGCATGCGGGTGACCGACGCCGAGACCATGGATGTCGTCGAGATGGTCCTCGGCGGACAGGTGAACAAGGAGATCGTCAACCTGATCAACGGCGCCGGCGGCAAGGCCGTGGGCCTGACCGGCAAGGACGGCCGCTTCATCCGCGCGCGCAAGCTGCTCATGCCCTCCAGGGACAGGCCGGGCGATCTGATCGATATCGGCCAGGTGGGCGAGATCACCCAGATCGACCCCAGCCTGATTGCCTTCCTGGACTCCGGTGACTTCATCCCGGTGATCGCCCCCATCGGGGTGGGCGAGGTGGGCGAGACTTACAACATCAACGCCGACGTCGTGGCCGGCAAGCTGGCCGAGGTCCTCAAGGCGGAGAAGCTGGTGCTGCTCACCAACACGCCGGGTGTGCTGGACCGCGATGGCAACCTGCTCACCGGCCTCACCCCGAAGAAGATCGACGAACTGGTCGCCGACGGGACGCTTTCCGGCGGCATGCTGCCCAAGATCGCCTCCGCCCTCGATGCCGCCAAGAGCGGGGTGAAGGCCGTGCACATCATCGACGGACGCGTGGAACATGCCCTGCTGCTGGAAATCATGACCGACCAGGGGGTGGGCACGTTGATCAGGTCGGCGTGAATCGGGTTTCAGGTACAGGTTTCGGTTTGGTCGGCGGTTTTGCCGCCCGTGCCGGACTGTAACCTGGACCCCGTAACCTGAACCCTGTCAGCCGCGGCGCATGGAGTCGAAGAAAGCGGCGTTGTCCTTGGTCACGCGGATCTTGTCGAGCAGAAATTCCATGGCCTCCAGGTCGTCCATCGGGTAGAGCAGTTTGCGCAGCACCCAGATCTTCTGCAGTACGTCCGGCTTGATCAGCAGCTCCTCCTTGCGCGTGCCGGAGCGGTTGACGTTGATCGCCGGATAGACGCGCTTCTCGGCCATGCGCCGGTCGAGATGGATCTCCATATTGCCGGTGCCCTTGAATTCCTCGTAGATCACGTCGTCCATGCGGCTGCCGGTGTCGATGAGTGCGGTGGCCAGGATGGTGAGCGAGCCGCCTTCCTCGATGTTGCGCGCCGCGCCGAAGAAGCGCTTGGGCTTTTGCAGGGCGTTGGCGTCCACGCCGCCGGTGAGCACCTTGCCCGAGGCCGGCTGCACGGTGTTGTAGGCGCGCGCCAGCCGGGTGATGGAGTCGAGCAGGATGACCACGTCCTTCTTGTGCTCGACCAGGCGTTTGGCCTTCTCCAGCACCATCTCGGCGACCTGCACGTGGCGGCTCGCGGGCTCGTCGAAGGTGGAGGCCACCACCTCGCCTTTCACCGTGCGCGTCATCTCCGTGACCTCTTCGGGGCGCTCGTCGATGAGCAGGACGATCAGGATGGCCTCGGGGTGATTGGCGGTGATGGCGTGGGCGATGTGTTGCAGCATCACGGTCTTGCCCGACTTGGGCGGGGCGACGATCAGCCCGCGCGAGCCCTTGCCGATCGGGGCGATGATGTCGATCACCCGACCCGTCATGTTCTCTTCCGCCTTGATGTCCCGTTCCAGCCTGAAGGGTTCGTTCGGGAACAAGGGCGTCAGGTTCTCGAACATGATCTTGTGCTTGAGCGCCTCGGGCGGCTCGCCGTTGACCTTGTCGAGCTTGGTCAGGGCAAAGTAACGCTCGCCGTCCTTGGGCGTGCGCACCTCACCCTCGATGGTGTCGCCGGTACGCAGGTTGAAGCGGCGCACCTGCGAGGGCGAGACGTAGATGTCGTCGGTGTTTGCAAGATAGGAGGTGTCGGGCGAGCGCAGGAAACCGAATCCGTCCGGCAGTACTTCCAGCACGCCATCCCCGTAGATGATCTCGCCCTGCTTGGCCTTGGTCTTGAGCAGGGCGAAGATCAGCTCCTGCTTGCGCATGCGATTGGCATTCTCGATGCCGCTCGCCTCTGCCATCGCCAGCAGTTCGCTGACGTGCAGTTGTTTCAATTCCGATAGATGCATGTTCTCGATGCTGCAGTGGGTAAGGCCGGCGTGTCGCCGGAAGCGGGGGAGGGCGGATCGGGATGGGGCGCCCGGAAGGACATCCGGGCGCAGGTGAGACTAGCGAAGTTCAGATGTTGCTGTCAACAAAGGCGGTGAGCTGCGACTTCGACAGTGCGCCCACCTTGGTGGCTTCCACGTTGCCATTCTTGAAGATCATCAGGGTGGGGATGCCGCGGATACCGTATTTGGGCGGGACCTGCTGGTTTTCGTCGATGTTGAGCTTGCAGACCTTGAGGCGGCCGGTGTACTCCTTGGCCACCTCGTCGAGGATGGGAGAGATCATCTTGCAGGGACCGCACCAGTCCGCCCAGTAATCGACCAGCACCGGCATGGGCGATTGCAGGACCTCCTGCTCGAAGGTGTCGTCTGTCACGTAATGGATGTGTTCGCTCATCTTGGAAACCTCGCTTGGGAAGGAAGTGGCGTTAAGGCTATGATAGGCGCCAGCGGAAAGTTGCCGCTATGCTAGCGAAAAAGCTACGGAGAAGAAAGGCATGACCTACGTCGTAACCGAGAACTGCATCCAGTGCAAATACACCGACTGTGTGGACGTCTGTCCGGTGGACTGTTTTCACGAAGGACCCAATTTCCTGGTCATCGACCCCGACGAATGCATCGACTGCACGCTGTGCGTGGCCGAATGCCCGGCGGAGGCCATCTTCGCCGAGGACGACGTACCGGATGACCAACGCCACTTCATCCAGCTCAACGCCGAGCTGGCCAAGCTCTGGCCGGTCATCGTCGAGAAGAAGGACCCCCTGCCGGATGCCGACGAGTGGAAGGGCAAGCCGGACAAGCTCAAGCTGCTCCAGCGTTGAGGCGATCAATCGCCGCTCATGCCCGCAACCGGGATGCTGTTCTGACCGGCGAACTCAAGCATGCGGTTGATGGAGCGCACCGCTTTGACCCGGATGTCTTCGGCGACGTGGATCTCGTTATCACCCGTCTCCAACACATGTGCGAGCTTCCTCAAGCCATTCATGGCCATCCACGGGCAGTGCGCGCAGGAGACGCAGGTTGCCCCTTTGCCGCCGGTCGGGGCCTCCAGCAGCAGCTTGTGCGGGGCAACCTGATGCATCTTGTGGAAGATGCCGATGTCGGTGGCGACGATGAAGCTCTGGTTGGGCAGTTCTTGCACGGCACGTATCAACTGGGTAGTGGACCCCACCACGTCGGCCATGGCGATGACCTCGGGCGGTGACTCCGGATGGACGAGAATGCCGGCTTCCGGGTGCTCCCGTTTGAGCTGCCGGATGGCATCGGCCTTGAACTTCTCGTGCACCACGCAGGCGCCCTGCCACAGGATCATGTCGGCGCCGGTGGTCCGCTGCACGTAGTCGCCCAGGTAACGGTCCGGGGCCCAGATGATCTTTTCGCCCCGGTCCTTGAGGTGTTGCACCACCCTGACGGCGATACTGGAGGTGACCACCCAGTCGGCACGCGCTTTCACGGCGGCCGAGGTGTTGGCATAGACCACCACCGTGCGCTCCGGATGGGCGTCGCAGAAGGGGATGAATTCCTCGGCTGGACAGGACAGGTCCAATGAGCACTCGGCCTCGAGGTCGGGCATCAGCACCCGCTTTTCCGGATTGAGGATCTTGGCCGTTTCGCCCATGAAACGCACGCCGGCCACGATCAGGGTCTTCGCCTTCGAGGCGTGACCGAAGCGGGCCATTTCCAGGGAATCCGACACGCAGCCGCCAGTCTCCTCGGCCAGACGCTGCAGGTCGGCGGAGGTGTAGTAATGCGCGACCAGCACGGCGTCCTGCGCCTTGAGCAGGTGCCTGATCCGGGCGATCAGTGCCGCCCGTTCGGCATCATCCAGTGACTCCTCGACGACGGGCGGGACGTCCAGCACCGGATGGGCGGGAGGGAGGGGGTGGGCGGCAGGGGTCATGATGGCTGGATTCAGTACGGGACGATGTCGGGAAATGGCTTCATCTTGTTCATATTTGAGGTCGGGATGCAGGCCTGTCAAGCGCCAGCTTCAGACCTCGGCTTGATAGACTGCCGATCATGCGACAACTGATCTTAGACATCCGACCCGACGCGCCACCCACCCTCGACAATTACCTGCCGGGGGCCAATCCGGAGGCCTGCAACGCCCTGTGTGCCGCGGCGAACGGCACCGCCGCGGAGGCGGTGATCTATCTCTGGGGGCCGCCGGGTGTTGGCAAGACCCACCTCCTGCGGGCCGTGGCCGAGTCGGCGCACGCGCTGGGCCGGCAGGCCCACTACGTGCCGGCAGGCGAGCCTGTGCCGGAAGCGCCCTTCGGATTGCTGGCCGTGGATGACGTACAGACCCTGGGCGAGCACGGGCAGATCGCCTTGTTCGACCGCATCAACTCGGCCAGGGAAGGTCAGGGTGTGGTGGTGGCTGCCGGTGATTCCGCCCCTGCCCGGCTCGACTTGCGGCGCGATCTGACCAGCCGCCTGTCATGGGGACTGGTCTTCGCCCTGCAGCCGCTGGACGACGAGAACAAGCTGATGGCCATCGTCGAGCGGGCCAATGGCCGGGGCATGGACCTGCCCCAGGAGGTCGCGCGTTATCTGATCAGCCACTGCCGGCGCGATCTGCCCAACCTGTTGGCACTGGTGGACGCCCTGGATGACTACTCCCTCAGCCTGAAACGCCCCGTCACCGTGGCGCTGCTGAAATCCATGCTCAACGCCGATTAGCGGCATGCACCTGCTCGCCTGCATCAGTCATCACGGGCGTGGCCATCTGGCCCAGACAGCGCCGGTGCTCAACGAATTGCAGGCGCTGTGGCCGGGTCTGAGGCTCAGCGTACGTTCAGCCTTGTCCCATTCAGTGCTGGCCGGTCGTATCCGTGGACCGTTCAACCACTTCCCGGAGGCGGCGGACTGTGGCTTCCTGATGCAGGATGCCCTGCGCATCGACCTCGATGCGAGCCTGCAGGCCTACCGCGCCTTCCATGCCGAATGGCAGGCGCGGGTGTCGAGGGAGGCAGGGATCCTGCGTGCGGCCCGCATCGATGGCGTTCTGAGCAACATCGCCTATCTCCCCCTCGCTGCCGCCCAGGCTGCGGGCCTGCGTTCGGCGGCGCTGTGTTCCCTCAACTGGCTGGACATCTTCCGCCATTACCTGGGTGAGGGGCCGGACGGGGCGATGATCCTGGGCCAGATGTCGGAGGCCTATCAGTCGGCATCGACATTCTTTCGGCCGTCACCGTCGATGCCGATGGCCGACCTGGCCAATACCCGTGCCGTCCCCCCCATCGCCGAGCCCGGCAGCGCGCGGCGGGGGGAATTGCACCAGCGGCTACGGTTGCCTACCGGTTGCCGTCTGGTGTTGGTTGGCATGGGCGGCATCGCCTACCGACTGCAGGGTGGGGACTGGTGCCGAGGCCGCAACCTGGCCTGGCTGGTGCCGGACGATTGGCCCAAGGACGCCTGGAATGCGGACGGCAGGCGGGTGTACGGCTTTTCCGAGACGGGTATGCCCTTCGCCGATCTGCTCGCCTCCTGCGATGCCCTGGTCACCAAGCCGGGTTACGGCAGCTTTGTCGAGGCCGCGGCTGCCGGCGTGCCCGTGCTCTACCTGCCCCGTCCGGACTGGCCTGAGACCCCCTACCTGGTGGATTGGCTGCACCGCAATGCCCGTGCCCAGGAGATCGAGGAGCACGCCTGGCTTGCGGAGGGGATCGAAGCCGCCCTGGGGCGGCTCTGGACCCATCCGCCGCGCCATCCCGTCCGGGCTGTGGGTGCACGGTCGGTGGCGAGCCTGCTGCGGGAACTTTTCGGGTGATCGCTCCCGGAATCGTTCACAAGGCCTCAACCCGCCTGCTGCTGCTCCCTGGCGATCTCCTCATGCACTTTGGCCATGTCCACTTCCCTTGCCCGAGCGATGAGGTCGTCCAGGGCGCTGGCGGGCAGGGCGCCGGGTTGTGCATAAATGATGACCTTTTCCCGAAAGATCATCAGGGTGGGGATCGATCGGATCTGGAAGTGGGCAGCCAGGGCCTGCTCCTCCTCCGTATTGACCTTGGCAAAGACGATATCCGGATGCTTGTCCGAGGCCGCTTCGTACACCGGGGCAAAGCCACGGCAGGGGCCGCACCAGGGCGCCCAAAAGTCGATGATGACGAAGTCGTTGTTCAGGACGGTCTGTTCGAAATTGGCTTGATTGAGTTCGACTACGGCCATGGGGGGTCTTTCATGATGAGTTGATCTGATAGCCTGCGGAGCAGTGGCTGGCGTATCTCCCGCGCAATCGTCACGGGACACTGGAAAATGAAAAAGCCGACCAAACGGTCGGCTCGAACATCATATCACGTGGTAGACGTGTTTACCCCGCCGCCAGCAGACGGGGCCGGGACTCCTTCGAGCGCCTCCAGAGGTTGGGGCTCACTTTCAGATTTGCCTTCACCTCCGCGCGATTGACGGCCGTGATGAGATCGGTCGCCAAGGCACGGGCCTGACTGGGGGTCAGGGCGAGGGCGGGTCCGAGGGCGCCCTCCAGAGTGATGGCTACCCGATCCTGTCCGTCTTCTGCCGTCGTCAGTTCTACTTGCACCTGGGTCACCTGTGATGACATGTATTTCTCCCTTCTGACTGTCTGCTTTGCGCACCCAACATGAGCATGAAACATGCCATAGGGATGTGAATCGGCAACTCGACGCCAGGCCGCATTGAAACAAAGGCGTTTGAAAATTTGATGACTTTTGGGTGCCGGTATTTCGCCGGATCATCAACAGGACTGTCGGGAATTCGACAGCTGCCGGTCGAGCAGCAATAAAAAAGGCGAGCCTCGGGCTCGCCTTCAGGTTCAAACGGGTGGTCTCAGGCCGTTGCCTTTTTCGTCGGGGCCTTCTTGGCTGCAGCGGGTTTGGTCGTCGTGGTTTTGGCCGATGCGTTCTTCGCGGCCGCAGCTGGTTCGGCGGTGGCCCTGGCCTTCGCTGCAGGGGCGGCGGCCTTGGCTGCAGTGGCGGTGGCCTTGGCGGGTGCCTTCTTCGTAGCAACGCTGGGCTTGGCGGCGGCCTTGGCCGGGGCTTTCCCGGCGGCAGTGGTCTTCGCTGCGGGGGCGGCGGCCTTGGCGGGCGCCTTCTTCGTGGCTACGGCGGCCTTGGCGGCAGGGGTTGCAGCCGCTTTGACTGCCGGTGCCTTTGCGGCGGTCTTCTTCACGGCGGTGGCCTTGGCGACAGGGGCCGCAGCGGCCTTCTTCGCCGGGGTCTTGGCGGCGGTGGCGGTGGACGCGCTCACGGCAGCCGATTTGGGGGTTGCCGCCTTGGCGGTGGGCTTCTTGGCGGGGGCGGCGGCCTTTGCGGCAGGCTTCTTGGCGGGGGCGACGGCCTTGGCGGCGGTTGTGCTTGCGGATTTGGCTGCGGGCATCTCACACTCCTTTGATGGTGGCCCTGGATGAGGCCTGAAATCCTTGCAGTTCAAGGGATTCCGCGCTTTTCCTGCGCGTTGGCCTAATTCTAGAACAAAAAATCGAGGCCACTGCAAGAATCTATGCGCCTTCGCGGCCCATAGCCCACATCAAAGGTCTTCAATGCGTGGTTTCATGGCAACAGATGTTCGCCGGCCAGGAGTTGGGCGATGTTTTCGCGGTCGCGTACGAGGTGCGCATCGGCGCCGTCCACCATGATCTCCGCAGCCCGTGGACGAGTGTTGTAGTTCGAGCTCATGCTCATGCCATAGGCCCCGGCGGAGCCGATGACCAGCAGGTCACCCTCGGCCAGGGCGAGGTCGCGATCGCGGGCGAGGAAGTCCCCGCTCTCGCACACCGGTCCCACGATCTGATAGCGACGGGCGGCGCCACTGCGTGCACGCACCGGCTGGACATCGTGCCAGGCATCGTAGAGCGAAGGGCGCATGAGGTCGTTCATGGCCGCGTCCACTACGGCGAAGTCGCGGCTCTGGCCATGCTTGAGATAGAGGACGCGCGTGAGCAGCACACCGGCATTGGCGACCAGGGAGCGGCCCGGCTCGATGATCAAATGCTCGGCGCGCCCAGCCAACTGGCGCAACAGGACCTGGGTATAGTCACTCAACGCCGGGGGGGTCTCCTCGCCATAGCGCACCCCCAGACCGCCGCCCATGTCGATGTGCTGCAGCCGGATGCCGGCGTCTGCGAGGCGGTCTGCCAGGGTGAGGATACGCTCCAGCGCCTGGGCGAACGGACCGGTGTCCAGCAGCTGGGAGCCGATATGGCAGTCGATGCCGGTGACCCGCAGATGGGCCATGCCGGCCGCCTCCTGGTAGAGGGCATAGGCCTGGTCATAGGGGATGCCGAATTTGCTTTCCTTCAATCCCGTGGCGATATAGGGGTGGGTGCGTGCATCCACATCGGGATTGATCCTCAGTGAGATGCGCGCGCTTCGTCCCGCACCACCGGCCACCCGGTTCAGATGAACGAGTTCACTCTCCGATTCGACGTTGAAGCACAGGATGCCGGCCTCCAGCGCCGCGCGCATCTCGACCTCCGTCTTGCCGACGCCGGAGAACACCACCTTATCGGGGTTACCCCCTGCCGCCAGGACCCTTGCCAGCTCCCCGCCCGAGACGATGTCGAAGCCGGCACCCAGGCGGACAAGCAGGTTGAGCACGGCGAGGTTGGAATTGGCCTTGACCGCGTAGCAGATCAGGTGCGGGTGTCCCGCCAGGGCCCGTTCGTAGGCCTGATAGGCCTCGGTCAGGGCGGCACGCGAGTAGACGTAACAGGGTGTGCCCCAAGTGGCGGCGATGCGCTCCAGCGAGACCCCCTCGTAATGCAACACCCCCTCGATCCGGCAGAGGGGACTCATCGGCGTTGCGTCTCCTGTGTCGTCGCCTGAGTGCCCTGGACCTGAGCCTGGCTGTCCGGCAGATAGAGGGGGCCCCGTTTGCCGCAGCCGAGCAGGCAGAGCATCGCCGCCAGCACGAGGAGGGCCGATCGCTTCAGGGGAACGGATACAATGGAGTAGGGCATCGAAAGCAACAGCAGGCATCGGGAGTCTAGCATGAGGTCTGAACATGGATGACATTGAATACGGCCGCCTTGCCGATGCGGCAATGCGACGCATCGAGGCGGGACTCGACGCTGCCGAGGGCGATCTCGACTACGAACTGGCCTCCGGCGGCGTGCTGGAGATCACCTGTGCAGAGGGCTCGAAGATCGTGGTCAACAGGCAGGCCGCCGTCAGGGAGATCTGGGTGGCTGCGCGTTCAGGCGGTTTTCACTACCGCTGGGATGGCGTCCAGTGGCGGGATACGCGATCGGGCGAGGAATTGTTCGCCGCCCTGGAGCGCCTGCTGGCCGAGCAAGGCGCCGGCATGGTCCGGTTTACATGATCCCAGATTTTCCATTAGACCGGCCCGTGCCTGCGATCGGGTCACCCCGAGTGCCGGCGATGTGGGCCTCCTATGCGGCTGCATGGCCTGCGCGGGCCGCGCTCGCCCCTGATCGGTCATCTTGTGCGCAACTTCTCGGCGAGGTGTCCAACCTCGCCTGCGACCGTCGCGCGCAACCTGCCTCGATCATGCGCTTCGCGCCTTCCCGCGTCCTAATGGACAATCTGGGATGATCGGGATGCGTGGATGCGGCTCGTTCGATGATGTCGTGGACAACCACCGGATGGCGTCACCCGTCGTTCGATTCGTACGAGTGCCGGCGCGCAGCGGCGACTCGCAAATGATCGATGTGGGTGAGCGCCATGTCGAGTGAGACCTTGTTCTCCCATCTCCCCGAGCTGACCGAGCAGCTCGGCGCCGAACGTGTCCAGGCACTGGTCGATCGTGTCGAGGCCTGCGGCATCGAACAGGGCGCGGCGCTGATGCCAGCCAGCTCGCCCGGTGTCTGCGTGATCGTCACCGGGCATTGCGTGACCTGCTTGGCAGGATCCATGGCGGGCGGAAGCCCCAGGAGCCTGTCGGACTTGAGCCTGATCGGTTGCGCCAGTGGGAAGAGCGGTCCATTTTTGCCCGATTTCCCGTTGCATGGGTCGACCATGCACCTCTAAATCGTATACCTGAATCCGTGTCGATGCTGCCGATCGCCTTGTAGGTCGGACTTCAGCCCGACACCTAACCCGTCGGACTGAAGTCCGACCTACAGCGGGCTGGTCGTGATCAACACGGCGGATTCAGGGTACGAAACCGTCCTCGTTCTTCCACGCGGCTCGCTACGATCGCTCAAGTCCGACAGGCTCCCAGCCTCGGCGATCTGGGCTGATCAGGACCGGGACTGTTGCAGTTCGTTGCGCGCGCGGGCGATCGCGGCACGCACCTGCACCGGGGCGGTGCCGCCCGGATGATCACGGGCGGCGAGCGAGCCCTCCAGGCTCAGGACGCCGAAGACGTCCTCCGTGATCAGGTTCGAGAAGGCCTGCAGATCGGCGAGGGGCAGATCGGCCAGGTCACAGCCGCGCGCCTCTGCCAGACGAACGGCGCGTGCCACCGCCTCGTGCGCCTCGCGGAAGGGCAGACCCCGCTTCACCAGATAATCCGCCAGGTCGGTGGCAGTGGCATACCCTTCGGCGGCGGCCCGGCGCATGGCATCGGCATTGACCCGTATGCCGGGTACCAGTTCGGCGAAGATGGACAGGGAATCGACCAGGGTGTCCGCGGCGTCGAACAGGGGTTCCTTGTCCTCCTGGTTGTCCTTGTTGTAGGCCAGCGGCTGCCCCTTCATCAGGGTGAGCAGGGCGACGAGGTGCCCGTTCATGCGCCCGGTCTTGCCGCGCATCAATTCGGGCACGTCCGGGTTCTTCTTCTGCGGCATGATGGACGAGCCGGTACAGAAGCGGTCGGGCAGATCGATGAAGGCGAAACGGGGTGTCATCCACAGCACGAGTTCCTCGGACATGCGCGACAGATGCGTCATGATCAGGGCGCCCGCGGCCAGGAATTCGATGGCGAAGTCGCGGTCGGAGACGGCGTCCAGGGAGTTCTCGCACACCGCCTCGAAGCCCAGTTCGCGCGCCACGAACTCGCGGTCGATGGCGAAGCTGGTGCCGGCCAGGGCGGCCGCCCCCAGGGGCAGGCGATTGACCCGCCGACGACAGTCGGCCAGGCGCTCTGCATCGCGTTTGAGCATTTCCTGCCAGGCCATGAGATGGTGGCCGAAGGTGACCGGTTGGGCAGCCTGCAGGTGGGTGAATCCGGGCATCACCGTGCCGGCGTGGACCTCGGCCTGGTCCAGCAGGGCGAGGCGCGCCTGGCGCAGGATGGCCTGGATGCGGTCGATGGTGTCACGCAGCCACAGGCGCAGGTCGGTGGCGACCTGGTCGTTGCGTGAGCGGCCGGTGTGCAGCCGCTTTCCGGCATCGCCGATCTTGCGTGTCAGGGCGCGTTCGATGTTGAAATGCACATCCTCATCGTCAAGATTCCAGACGAAGCTGCCGTTATCGATCTCGGCCAGTATTTCCGCCATCCCGCGGCGGATGTCGCCGAGATCGGCAGCGCTGAGGATGCCGCATTTGTGCAGCATGGCGGCATGGGCGAGCGAGCCCCGGATGTCGAACGGGGCCAGCCGCCAATCGAAGGGGATGGAGGCGGTGTAGCGCTTGACGCGTTCGTCCACCGGTTCGCTGAAGCGACCGGACCAGGTGGGGGCGGCGGCGGGGTCTGCCATGGCGTGGGTCGAGAAGTTGAATTGACAGGTGGGTGATGGCGGCCCTGTGCACAGGGACAGACGACGGGCCGCACGCATCAGTTCGAGGTGTGATTATGCCAAACCGTTCAGCAGCAAACCGAACGACCGTATCGCTGCCGGACTTCCGCAACCTGGGGGTCTTGTTGCGCGCCGCCCTGGCGGTACAGATCCTGGCGCTGGCAGCGGCCGTGATCAAAAGCTCCGCCCTGGCCGGAGTCGGCACGACCTTCCTGGGCATGGCCGCCGTGCTGCAGCCGCCCCTGTTGTTGGTCCTGCTGGTGGCCTTCTTCACCGCTGCGTGGTTGCTGCGTCAGCCCTATGAGCTCGGCGTCGCGGTCATCGTCGTGCTGAGCGCGCTGGTCACGGTGCTGTGGCACATGGTCTTGCATCTGCGCTTTCCCGACACCGAACAGGGCAGCGTATTGCGCGCGGTGCTGCTGGCGGGTGGGACGGCGCTGGCGGTGCTGGGTTATTTCAACTGGCGCCACCGGGTCCTGTCGCCCGCGCTGGCGGAGGCAAGGTTGCAGGCCCTGCAATCACGCATCCGTCCGCATTTCCTCTACAACAGCCTGAACACCGTGTTGTCCCTGGTGCGCAATTCCCCCCGCCAGGCGGAGGAGGTGCTGGCCAATATGGCCGACCTGTTCCGCGTGCACATGGCGGACAACCGGCAACTCTCCCCCCTGTCCAGGGAACTCGAACTGGCCCGCGCGTATGCCGGCCTCGAGCAGATCCGCCTCGGGGAGCGTCTGAAGATGGCGTGGAAGGTGGACAACGCGCCCGCCGATGCACTGCTGCCACCTCTGGTGCTGCAGCCCCTGCTCGAGAATGCGATCTACCATGGGGTGGAAGGGAGCCCGACCGGTGGTGAGGTGCGTGTCGACGTTTTCGCGCGCGACGCGTTTCTCAACCTGGTGTTGCGCAACCCCGCCCAGGGCGGGGCCGATCGCCGCAGCGGCAACCGCATGGCCCTGTCCAACATCCGCGAGCGACTGGCGCTGCATTTCGACGCCGATGCGCGTCTTACGACCCATGAGGTGGGGGGTGAATTCATCGTGCAGGTGGTGATGCCGTTGCGCAGGGGGCAGGCAGATGCAGCCGCAGCCTGAATCTGACGCCGGCGGCCCGGCATCCGCGCGGGCGCTGGAGGATGCCGAGGTCACGACTGCCGCAGCGGTGAGGTCCCTCAAGGTCCTCATCGTCGACGACGAACCCCCTGCCCGACAGCGTTTGCGGGATCTGCTGTCGGATGCTGCAGCGGAGTGTCCGAATCGGGTGGTGGGGGAGGCAACCAACGGCCTCGAAGCGATCGAGCAGGCGCTCGCCAGTCAACCCGATGTGGTGCTGATGGACATCCAGATGCCGGGTATGACCGGTCTGGAGGCGGCGCGCCATCTGCTCAGCATGCCCCGCCGTCCGGCCGTGGTGTTCATCACCGCCTACGACGAGTTCGCGCTGCAGGCCTTCGAGGTGCGCGCCCTGGACTACCTGATGAAGCCGGTGCGTCTGGCCAGACTCACCGAGGCACTGGGCCGGGTACGGCCTTTGCGGCCCGGGGACGCCGAGGCGCTGTCGCCGCGCCGCCATTTCTGCTGCACCGAACGGGGGCGGGTCTGGCTGGTCCCCGTGGCGGACGTGCTCTACCTGCGGGCCGAGCTGAAGTACGTCACTGCCCGCACCCGGCAACGGGAATACCTGCTCAACGAGTCCCTGGTGCATCTGGAGAAGGAGTTTCCGGGCGCCTATCTGCGCATCCACCGCAATTGTCTGGTGGCACGCCGGCATCTGGCCGGGTTCGAACGCATGGGCGAGGGCGAGGAACAGCGCTGGGTGGCCGTGCTGCAGGACTGGCCGGAGCGGTTGCCGGTCTCACGCCGGCAGCAGCACGTCATCCGCGAATTCAGGGGGTAGTATCTGGCCCGCCGTGGATCGGGCGTCCGAGCACCGTTTGCGGTCGGGTCGTGGTCTGGCCGGCCGGCGACGACTCAGGACGAGCCTGCCGGGGCGGCCCGGGCGGGCGCCGGCTCCTGCGTCGGCCCGATCCTGGCCAGGGCCTCCTCGATGGCCAGGTCCAGCTCGTAGCCATAGTGGTCCACCGTCGTGATGCCCACCATGGGTTTGGTCAGCGGCTGGCCTTGGTGGTCGAACAGCATGACCGTGGGGACCAGGGAAACGCCATGTCGTTTGGCGAATTCCCCCTGGGTGATGCGTTTGCCGTCGAAATCGCGCAGGGTCTGGCCGCTTCGGGTCTGCACCCGGCGCATGACCAGTTTGCGTTGATACTCCGGGTTGCGACTGGTGGGGATGAGCACCTCGTTCAGGGCCAGATCGCAGTAAGGGCAGCGGGCGCCCACGAACACCACCAATACGGCGGCACCCCTGGCACGAGCCTCAGCACCATCCTGCTGCAGATCACGCGCGGCGGGTACACCCTCGCCAGCCAGGGTGGTCGTCACGCCCCATGCTACAATACACGCCAGCGCAGCCAGCAATCTCGTCATCATCACTCACATTCAGGTCGAGCCCAGAACCAGGATCATAAGTGTTGGCAAACAGTGCCATGAATAGTCCAAACATGCCGGAGCGCCTGGTGATTGCGACACGGGAGAGCCAACTGGCGCTGTGGCAGGCAAGGCACATCCAAGCCCGCCTGGGGGAACGCCATCCCGGTCTGCAGGTCTCGCTCCTCGGCATGACCACCCAGGGTGATCAGATCCTCGATTCGCCCCTGTCCCGTATCGGCGGCAAGGGTCTGTTCGTCAAGGAGCTGGAAC
Source organism: uncultured Burkholderiales bacterium (assembly GCA_938038385.1). Classification (GTDB taxonomy): domain Bacteria; phylum Pseudomonadota; class Gammaproteobacteria; order Burkholderiales; family Thiobacillaceae; genus JANWZL01. Next base: position 39,712 of record CALHRD010000032.1, on the reverse strand, counting down.
AGGCCATGCAGGACGGTCGTGCACAACTGGCCGTGCATTCCATGAAGGACGTACCCATGGACCTGCCCGAGGGTTTCGTCCTGGCGGCCATCACCGCGCGGGAAGACCCACGCGACGCCTTTGTCTCGACCCGCTATCACAACTTCGGCGAACTGCCTGCCGGCGCGCGGGTTGGCACCTCCAGTCTGCGCCGCCAGGCCCAGATCCGTGCCGCCCATCCCGGCCTGGTGGTCGACACCCTGCGCGGCAATGTGAACACCCGCCTGCGCAAACTCGACGAGGGACAGTACGATGCCATCATCCTCGCCGCCGCCGGCCTCAAGCGCCTGGGGCTCGGGCATCGCATCACCGCCCTGCTCTCGCCCGAGGAGAGTCTGCCGGCCGTGGGTCAGGGCGCACTGGGTCTGGAGACCCTGACTGCGCGCGAGGACGTGGCGGCATTGCTCGCCTGCCTCGACGATGCCGAGACATCGGCCTGCGTGCGTGCCGAGCGGGCTATGAGCCGGACGCTCCAGGGTGGTTGTCAGGCGCCCATCGGCGGCTATGCCCGCGTCGAGGCGGGCAGACTCAGGCTGTCTGCCTTCGTATCCGACCTGGAAGGGGTGCGCTTCTACCGTGCAGAGTCCTGGGGTGCCATGGACGATCCCGAGGCGCTCGGTCACCAGGTCGCAGAGGACCTCCTCAATCAGGGGGCGGGTCTGGTATTGGCAGAGCTCTCGGGTCGTTCGCCGGGCAGCCCCGAGAACGAACTGACCCCCATAGGGGGCGGATCGGGTCATACATCCGGGCCGGGGGGGCAGTACACCCACCGCGAGCCTTGAGTCATTCCGTGGGGTCGCAGTGAACCAGTCCCTCCCATTGCCCGGGATCGGTGTGCTGGTGACCCGCCCACAGGGACAGGCCCGGCGCTTCATGCAACGCATCTTGGAACTTGGCGGCGAGGCCTGGTGGCTGCCCGGCCTGGAGATCGCACCGCCCGCGGACATGACCGGTTTTCTCCAGGTGGTGAACGGTCTGGATCGTTTCGACTGGGTGGTGTTCGTCAGTCCGACCGCCGTGGAACGGGCCTGGCCGGCCATTGCCGAGCACGGCGGCCTGCCGGCGGGGGTTCGGGTGGCTGCCGTAGGGCGGGGCAGTGCGCGTGAATTGTCCGAGCGGGGTGTGCCCGATGTCCTCACGCCTGTGGCGGACAAAGCGGACAGCGAGAGCTTGCTCGCCCTGCCAGAGCTGCAGACCATGGCAGGGCAGAGGGTCGCCATCTTTCGCGGTGAGGGGGGGCGGACCCTTCTGGCGGAGACGCTGGGCGTACGGGGTGCCGAGGTGCGGCATGCCGTGTGCTATCGGCGCGTGCTGCCGAGCACGGACGTCGCACCGGTCCTGCGAGCATGGCACAAGGGGCGGATACGGGCGGTCACCGCCTTCAGCCGCGACAGCCTGGACGGACTCGTCGCCCTGCTCACCCCCGAGGGCAGGGAACTGTTGTCCCACACCCCGCTTTTCGTCCCCCACCCCCGCATCGCCGAGCATGCTCGCGCGCTGGGGATCACCCAGACCCTCGTCACCCCGGCGGGTGAAGACGGCGTTTTGCAGGCCTTGACGGAACACTTCGCCCATGTCCATACCTGAGACGCAGGTCGGCAGCCAGCCCGGCGCGCCGCAGGCGACGCCGGCAGCGTCCAACGCCGGTGAGGGCGGGGCTGCCGCCACCGCGCCGCTGTCAGCGCATACGGCCATGCAGCCGGCACCCCATCCCCGTCACGCCTGGCTCAACCCCGCCCTGGTCCTGGCGGTCGTGGCTGTGCTGGCCGTCATGGGTGTGGCCTGGAACACCCTCAGCCGGCTTCAGGACATGGAGCTGCAGCTCGCCAGGCGCATCGGCGAATTCGACGTGGCCGGACGCGAGGCCCGCACCGCGGCGCGGGATGCCAACGCCATCCTCAGCGACCTGACCGCACGCCTCTCCGCCCTGGAAAACCGCGCCCAGGAGGCCCAGAGCCAGCAACTGGCCCTGGCCGCCATGTACCAGGAACTGGCGCGCAGCCAGGATGAACGGGTGGTGGCCGACATCGAGCAGACCCTGCTACTGGCCCAGCAGCAGCTGCGCCTGGCGGGCAACGTGCGCGCGGCACTCATCGCCCTGGAGGCGGCAGAGGCGCGGCTCACGCGGCTGGGCAAACCCCAGTTCAGCAATCTGCAGGAGGCCATAGGCAGGGACATCGCGCGGCTCAAGCTGCTGCCGGCGGCCGATATCGCCGGCATCAACGCCCGTCTGGACGTGCTCGTGCAGAACGTGGACAAGCTCAAGCTGGAGACGGACCTGGCTCCAGCCGAACCGGCCGCGCAGCCGCCGGCCGGGGGTGACCGCTGGCAGCGCCTCTGGCGGGAGACCTGGATCGAGCTCAGGCAACTCGTGCGCGTGCGGCGGGTGGACAAGACCGATCCTGCCCTGTTGGCCCCTGAGCAGGCCTGGTTTCTCAGGGAGAACCTGAAACTCAGGCTACTGGCGGCCAGGCTGGCCATGCTCAACCGGGATGAGGACACCTTCAGGAACGATCTGGCCATCGCCCAGGACTGGGTGCAGCGTCATTTCAATGCGCAGGATGGGCTAACCAAGTCCATGCTGGCGAGTCTGCGCGAGCTGGCGGCCTTCCCCGTCGCCCAGCAGGAAGCCGATCTGACGGACAGCATCAAGGCCTTGCGCGGCATGCGCGTCGACAGCGAGGGCGGGGCGGGGTGATGCGTGCCCTGTTCTGGTTCGTCCTGCTCGCGGCCCTGGCAGTCGCCTTCATCCTCGTGTTGCGCGCCGATCAGGGCTATGTCCTGGTGGTTTTCCCCCCCTGGCGGGTGGAAATGTCGGTCGCCCTCGTGCTCGGCGTGCTGATCCTCTCACATGTCCTGTTCTATATCCTGGTGCGGCTGTTGCGCACGACGCTGCGCCTGCCCAGGGATGTCAGATCCTGGCGGGCACGCCGACGGCTCGGCCTGGCCGAAGACGAACTGCAGCGGGCCACGGCGGCACTGCTCGCAGGCCAGCCCGGCCACGCGCTCAAATTGTCACGCCAGTCGATCGAACACAGCCCCCTCCCGCTCGCTGCCCTGATCGGTGCACGGGCAGCCCTGGAAATGGGGGAGACAGAGGCGGCGAGGGCCCTGCTCGACACGGTCCAGACCGACCAGGGCGAGTTGGTCGCGGCGCGTCAGGCGATCACACGCGAACTGGATCGCAGCGCGGCGGGGCCGGACGAGGCTGCCCGGCCGGCACCCGCACCGGTGCCTGTATCGGCTCAGGCCGACGGCCCGCCCTGATACTCGAAGGCGTCGGAGTAGAACTCCTCCGGCGGCAGTCCACGGGCGATGAAATCGCGGCGTGCCGCCGCCACCATGACCGGCGCGCCGCAGGCATAGACCTGGTAGCCCGACAGGTCGGCGAAATCGGCCAAAACGGCCTCGTGCACGTGGCCGGTGCGTCCGGTCCAATGCTCCTCCGGCAGGGGGGCCTGGATGACGGGGATGAAGCTGAAGTTGTCATGCGCCTGTTGCCACTTGGCGGGCAGCTCGGGCAGGTAGAGGTCGCGCAGGTTGCGTGCCCCCCAGTAAAGCACCATCTGCCGGTCCACGTGGTGATGGAAGGCGTGCGTGAGGATGCTCTTGATCGGCGCGAAGCCGGTGCCACCGGCGACGAAGATGGCCGGCTTGTCGGACTCGCGCAGGAAGAAGCTGCCCAGCGGCCCGTTGATGCGCAGGATGTCCTTCACCTTCATCACGTTGAAGATATGCTCGGTGAAGAAGCCGCCGGGCACGTGCCGCGCGTGCAGTTCCAGCAGGGCGTCCTCCTCGGGGGCGTTGGCGAGCGAAAAGCTGCGTCGCTTCCCGTCCTTGAGCAGGAAGTCGATGTATTGGCCGGGCAGGAACTGCAGCCGCTCGCTCGATGGGAGCTTGAGCCAGATGCCCATGACGTCGTGGCAGAGCCTTTCCAGGCGTTCCACCCGGCAGGGCAGCGTTTTGACCGGAATGTCCTTGACGGCGGTGACCTCGCGCACCTCGATGACCAGATCCTCCAGCGGCCGGGCGCAGCAGAACAGGGCCAGCCCCTGCTTTCTGTCCTCGGCGGTCAGCGTCCCCTCCTGCGCCTCGCCATAGTCCACCCGGCCGGCCAGGATCTTGCCCTTGCAGGCGCCGCAGGCGCCGTTGCGGCAGCCGTAGGGCAGGGCGAAGCCGGCGTCCAGGGCCGCCTCGAGGACGGTCTGGCCGCGTTCCACGCTAAACTGATGGCCGCTGGGCTGTATCGTCACCTGGTAAGACATCCGGTAATCCTCTCGAAAGAATCAAATGATGCGTATCCTGATCGTGGGTTGCGGCGACATAGGTCTGCGCGCGGCCAGACTGCTGCGAGGCCGGGCCAGGCTCTACGGTCTGATCCGCAATCCCGAGCGGGCCGCCGCCCTGTGCAAGGCCGGCGTGGCACCCCTGATCGGCGACCTGGACGACCGGGCCGGCCTGAAGCGTCTGACCGGTATTGCCGATGCCGTGTTGCATTTCGCCCCGCCGCCAGCACAAGGCGACACCGATCCCCGCACCCAACGGCTCATTGCCGGTCTGGGGCGGCGAAGTCTAGCACGCGGCAACGCCCGATACGGCCTAAAGGGATATGCGTATCGCCATGGAAACAAGGGCTTGCGTCCGTACGCCCTGGTCTACATCAGCACCAGCGGCGTCTATGGCGACTGCGGCGGCGCCTGGGTGGAGGAGACGCGTCCGACGCGCCCCCACAATGCGCGCGCCAAGCGCCGCGTCGATGCCGAGCGGCGGCTGCGCCGCTGGGCGGGACGCTCCGGTCGGCGGCTCGCCATCCTGCGCGCACCCGGCATCTATGCCCAGGACCGCATGCCCGAGGCGCGCGTGCGCCAGGGACTGCCGTCGCTCAAACCCGAGGAGGACATCCACACCAACCACATCCATGCCGAGGATCTCGCGCGGCTGGCCGTCATTGCCCTGTTCCGGGGCAGGCCGAACCGGGTTTACCACGCGGTGGACGACAGCCACCTGAAGATGGGCGACTGGTTCGATGTTGTCGCCGATCACCTCGGCTTGCCGCGCCCCCCACGCCTTGCGAAGGACGAAGTGATGGCGGCGGTCACGCCGGCGATGCGCTCCTTCCTCACCGAGTCGCGGCGGCTGTCCAACCGGCGCAGCAAGCAGGAACTGCGTTTCCGTCTGCGCTATCCGACGGTGTACGAGGGGCTGGGCACAGCGTCGGGGTCTGGGGGGTCTCAGCGCTCGGGATAGATCAACATCGCCTTCCGCGCTGCACCCCACGCCGCATCGTCCGCAGCGGACGGTGCAACCAGGTCTCCGGGAGCGGCCGTCGTACTTTTGACCATGCGCACAGGAACCTCGAATCGTTGATCAGGCTGACGACTCCGATGCCATTGCCCTGAGCATGTTCAGGGCTGCATGGCGTCTGGCCTCGGACATCCGCCACAAGACTAGCAACGCTTCCGCCAGCGTATCGTCCTCGGTGTACAAGTAGGGCGTCGGTACGCGGAGGACCGCAGCCAAACGTGTGGCCGTGCTGAAATCCGGGGTGTGCTTGCCCCTTTCATACTGATTGATGCGCGGACTCGCCGACATCTCGTCGATCCCCGCCGCCACACCCAGCGCGTATTGGGATAGGCCCAGTCGTCGCCGTGCCTCCCTGATGCGTCTGGCGATGACGGGTAGATCCGAGTCCATAGGCGGCCTGAGAGGGTCCCAAGGGCCAAGATCGTCATGGTTTTTTCTTGACGCATAACTAAGAGTTCCTTAGTGTCACGTCCGGCACATGTCCGGCTCTCGATGCAAAAGCGGGCAGTGTCGCCGTAAGTGATCGGATGACTCATTCGTTTCAAGGGGGAAGCATGAAAAACATTGTCACGCTGTTGGCCGTGTCCATACTGGCGACGGGATGTGCGTCACAGGTGCCGTTGGCAGAAAACCACCCGCTCACCAGCCAGAAAAAAGTCAAGGCTGCGCATCACTGGGACGTCATTGCCACCGACATCGCGCAGGAGACGAAGGCGATCCTCTCTCAGGGCAACTCACGTGCCAATCAGCCCATCTTTGTCGCGCCGTCGCAGGAGAGCACGGCCTTCACCAGGGCGTTTCACAACTTTCTGGTCACCCGCCTGGTCAGGCAGGGGTTCAACGTCACGGAGGAGCGCGCCGGTGCCTTGGAGGTGCGCTACGAGACACAGGTCGTCAGACACAACAGCGATCGCTATGCACACCGCCCCGGGACGCTGACTGCGCTCGTGGCAGGAATCCTGGTCGGACGCAATGTCCACACGTGGGATGCGACCGAGAAGGGCTTGGGAGCGCTCGCTCTGGCCGCAGGACTCGACGTCGGAGTGGGACATGCCGCCAGCGTGACCAAAACGGAACTGTTGGTGACGACTTCGATGCTCGATGCCGGCCGCTACGTCATGCGCAAGAGCGATGTCTATTACATCGAGGACGAGGACGGGTCGCTCTACCAGCAGATCAAAGAATGGAGGATCGTGGGATGATGCACTTTGTGAGGTTGTTTGTGGTGGCGTCGATGGCGCTCGCGCTCTGGGGCTGCAGCAGCACACCGCGTCAACCCGATCCCGTCGGCGCGGACGATTTCATCGCCAAGACCTATGCAGCGGTCGATCACCTCGTCACCCAGTTGGAAACCGGAAAGGACAGGCCGTCCGTCAAAGGCCCCATCATCGTCGCCACCCTGGTGAACATCGACGAGCTCAACGAGTCGTCTCGCCTCGGGCGATCTCTGTCCGAGCAGGTCGCTGCCCGGTTCGTGCAGCGGGGTTATCGAATCATCGAGCTCAAGCTCAGGGGAAACATCTTCGTCCAGCGCAACCAAGGCGAACTGCTCTTGTCGCGTGAACTCAGGGATATCAGCCTGAGCCACAAGGCGCAGGCGGTGGTGGTCGGCACCTATTCGACGGCGAAGAATTTCGTCCATGTGAACCTGAAGGTCGTCAGCGGGGAAACCCAAAACATCCTGGCGGCCACGGACTATGGCTTGCCGCTGGACGCGAATACGCTGGCCATGGTGCCCAGGTAGCGGTGGATTTCCGGGCCTGCAACTGCGCGCTCTGATCGTATTCCCGCGGTGCGTTCCGCCACCGTTTCACCGACAGGGCGCCCGGTCCATGGAAACGGCCGGGTGGAAGCGACGAGACCATGTCGGGTCTCAAGCCGGACAAGGGATAGATCCCGAATCCGTGTTCATTACGCTGTATGGCGCGTGAGTCGGGTCTCGGCCCGACATCCAATTCGTCGGACTGAAGTCCGACCTACGCAGAATCCGTCGGTATCGACACGGATTCACGATAGATGTAAACCTCCTCAAGCGCCGCACACCACGCCGCTTCGTCTGCAGCGGCCAGCGCATCGAGATCCCCGGGCTCGGTTGCCGGATCGTCCACCCATTCGCGCAACAGCTCGCTGCCGTTGATCAGGTCGATGGCCAGGCGGTCGAACTCGTACTCGTAGGGGAAGTCGCGCCAGAGCGGATAGTCCGGCCGCAACCGCCGCAGCGCCTTGAAGGCGAGCGCCATCAGGCGCCAGGGGCGGAAGGCGCGGTGATCGTAGGTCGGGTCGTCGACGTGGATCTGCACGCCGGCGCACAGTTTGCCCGCGTGTTTGTGGAAGGTCGGCTCGAACCAGCAAGGGCGCAGCCGGCAACCCGCGAGCCAGTGCGGGGCGAGCCGCTGCATCTCCTGGATGAGTCGCTCCGGCTCGATGTCGGGGGCGCCGAAGAGTTCCAACGGACGAGTCGTGCCGCGCCCCTCGGAGAGCGTGGTGCCTTCCAGCAGCACCGTGCCGGCGTAGCAGCGCGCCATGGAGAGATTGGGGGCGTTGGGGCTGGGATTGATCCAGGACCGTTCGCCCATCGGCCAGCCGTAACCCGGCGCGGCGTCGGGCCGCCAATCCTGCATCTCGATCACCCGGTAATCCACGTCGAGCTTCAGGATGCGCACGAACCACAGACCCAGCTCGCCCAGGGTCAGGCCGTGACGCATGGGCAGCGGCCCCGCACCGACGAAGCTTTCCCAGCCGGCGCGCAGCCTCAACCCCTCGACCGGCCGGCCGACCGGGTTGGGCCGGTCCAGCACCCATACGGCTTTGCCGTGTGCGGCAGCGGCCTCCAGGACGTAGCGCAGGGTGGTGATGAAGGTGTAGATGCGGCAGCCGAGGTCCTGCAGATCGACCAGCAGCACGTCGAAGGTCTCCAGCATCGCTTCGGTCGGCCGGCGCACCCGGCCGTAGAGGCTGAAGACGGGGATGCGGTGGCGGGGGTCGAGGTAGTCGTCGGACTCCACCATGTTGTCCTGTTTGTCCCCCCTCAAGCCATGCTGCGGGCCGAAGGCGGCGGTGAGCCGGATGTCGGGCAAGGCGGCCAGGGCGTCGAGGGCGTGGGTGAGATCATGGGTGACCGAGGCGGGGTGGGCGAGCAGGGCCACGCGCCGGCCGGCGAGCGGGCGGCGCAGTACGGGTTCGGCGAGCAGGCGATCGAGGCCGGTCTTCATGGGGTGGGGTCCAGGGTCAGGGTGAAACTGGCGGGGTGGTGAAAGTCCGGGCGTTCGCCGGCATGGGCGAGCGCCCAGTAGCTCAGTACGCCGTTACGGTCTTCCAGCACGGCGGCGACACCCAGGCGCGCGAGGCCGTTGGGATCGGCCAGGGGCAGCCGCGCCGCCAGCGTGAGCGCAGAGGGCCCCTGTTCAAGGCGTGTGGCCGGCGGTTGCACACCCGCCGGCCGCATGCCCTTGCGATAGGCAATGAAGTCATAGGCCTGCCAGGCGCCAGACGGGGCAAGGTTCCACTCGCGGTAGGCAGGCGTTGACGCGATGAAGACCTCGCAGCAGGTATGTCGCCACAGGCCGTCACTGCGGCCGGTCGGGTCTGCTGGCAGGCGCAGCCGGGATAGTTCGCCGTGCAGGCGGAACTCGACGCCGAGCACGCCCGTCCCCCGTTCGATGCGCACGCGCAAGGAATCGACCCAGGCGGCCGGTGTCGTGGGGTGAGGGACGAGCGCGCGTTCGATCATCCGACGGCCTTGAACAGGCCGAGCGTGGCTGCGCGCGCCTGCGCGTGATCGACGATGGGCCAGGGGTAGTCCCGCCCGGGCACGACCCCGCAAGCCTCCTGCACGCTGACCGGCATCTTCCACGGCGCGTGCAGGTGCTTGTCCGGCACTGCCGCCAGCTCGGGCAGATAGCGGCGGATGAAGCGGCCATCGGGGTCGAAGCGTTCCGACTGGGTGACCGGGTTGAAGATACGGAACCAGGGCTGGGCGTCGGTGCCGACGCCGGCCGACCACTGCCAGCCGCCGATGTTGGCCGCCTGGTCGTAGTCGATCAGCTTTTCGGCGAAATGGCGTTCCCCCAGCCGCCAGTCGACGTGCAGGTCCTTCACCAGGAAACTGGCGGCGATCATGCGCAGCCGATTGTGCATGTAGCCGGTCCGGTTGAGCTGGCGCATCGCGGCATCGACGATGGGGTAGCCGGTGCGTGCCTCGCACCAGGCCTCGAAGTGGCCGGGCGGGTTGGGCCAGACGATACCGTCGAACTTGCGCTGGAAGGCGTGTTCGACGGTGTGCGGATAGTGCCACAGCAGCATCTGGTAGAACTCGCGCCAGATCAGCTCGGAGAGCCAGACCCGCGCCCCCTCGCTGTCTCTGTCCAGGGCGAGGCGCACGAGCTCACGCACGCTCACCGTGCCGAAGCGCAGGTGCACCGACAGATAGGAGGGACCCTTGCGGCCGGGGTAGTCGCGCCGTTCGTGATAGTGGTCGATGCGCTGCAGGAAGTCCGCGAGCAGTGCCCGTCCCCCTGCCTCGCCACCGCGGATGCCGTGCTCGCGCAAGTCGGTGGGTTGGAAGCCGATGTCCTCCAGAGCGGGCAGGGGCAGGGGGGGTAGCCTGGCCAGCCGCTCGAATCGCTCGATCGTGGGGCGTTCCGCCAGGTGTTCTGGACCGAGCCGTGCCAGCCATGCGCGTCGGTAGGGGGTGTAGACGTGGAAGGGTTGGCCGGCGGCGTTGAGTATCTCATCGGTGTCGAACACGACCTGATCCTTGTACAACACCAGACGCCGGCCTTGACGGGCCAGGGACCCGGCCACCGCCTGGTCGCGCTGGTGGGCGAAAGGCTCATAGTCGCGGGCCGCGTGCACGCTGTCCACACCCAGTTCGGCGGCCAGCGCAGGGATGCGGCTGCGCGCCGGGCCGTGCAGGACATGCAGACTACCGCCGTGATGCTCCAGTGCGTGCTTGAGGGCGGCCACGCCCTCCCAGATGAATTCCACCCGGCGATCCCGACGATTGGGCAGCGCCTCCAGGATGTCGGTGTCGAAGACGAAGACGGCATGCACCCGCCTGGCCGTGGCCAGAGCCTGGGAGAGGGCGGTATGGTCGGTCAGGCGAAGGTCGCGGCGGAACCAGACCAGGGCGGCGGCGTCGGTGGACATGGGGTGAGGCGGAGTGAGTGCAAGATGCCTTGCATGGCTTCGATTTTGCGTCCCTGTGCACGGGGTTTACAATCACCCCGGACCCGATCGTCGGACCGCGCAATAATCGGCCCGGCGGCGCAGCCAACCGTCCGGTGCCGACATGGAAAACGCCAATTTCACCGATCACTTCCTCATCGCCATGCCCAACATGGTGGACCCGAACTTCTCCGGGACTTTGACCTACATCTGCGACCACGGTGAGCAGGGGGCCCTGGGCGTGGTGATCAACCGCCCCATCGACCTGTCGCTGGAAAAGCTGTTCGAGCAGATTGGTCTGAGCCTGGACGACGAGCGGCTGATCAAACTGCCCGTCTATTATGGCGGTCCTGTGCAGGTCGAGCGCGGTTTCGTGCTGCACCGGCCGGTGGGGGAGTGGAACTCCACCCTGGCGGTGAACGAACGGGTGGGACTGACCACCTCCAAGGACATCCTGGAGGCCACCGGCCGCCGCGCGGGGCCGGCGCAGATCCTGGTGACCCTGGGCTATGCCGGTTGGGGCCCCGGACAGCTGGAGGACGAGATCAAGCAGAATGCCTGGCTCACGGTGGCGGCGGATCCGGACGTGATCTTCGACCTGCCGCCCGAGGAGCGGTTGCCGGCCGCCATGCATCTGCTGGGCATCGATCTGGCGATGCTGTCCGAGGATGCCGGTCACGCTTGAAGCGGGGCAGCGTGCTCGCCTTCGATTTCGGCCTCAAGCGCATCGGCGTGGCGGTGGGGGAATGGGAGACGCGCTGCGCGCATCCGCTCGACACCATCGCCGAGGAGGCCAATGAGCGGCGATTCTCCCGTATCGCCGCTCTGGTGACCGAGTGGCGGCCGGTGGAACTGGTGGTCGGTCTGCCCCGCTCCCTGGAGGGGGAGACACATGCCCTGACCCGGCGCTGCCGTCGTTTCGCCAATCAGTTGCACGGACGCTTCAATCTGCCCGTGCATCTCGTGGACGAGCGGCTCACCTCCGCCGAGGCCGAGAGCCGGCTGCGCGAGGCCGGTGTGCGCGGTGCGCGGCGCCGCCAGGCGGTGGATAGCGTGGCGGCCCAGCGCATCCTGGACGACTATTTCGAGCAAGCATGCACCTGCCCCAGCCCGGAGAACTGACCGCCACCCTGGCCGAGGCCATCCGGCCCGCCCTGACACCGGACTGTGCCCTGGTGGGCATCCACACCGGCGGCGTCTGGGTCATGGACGCCCTGGCCGAGGTATTGGGCGTGGACAGCCCGCGCGGGGTGTTGGACATCTCCTTCTACCGGGACGATTTCTCCCGCATCGGCCTGCACCCCCAGGTCAAACCCTCCCGCATCCCCTTCGACGTCGAGGGACGGAAAATCCTGCTCGTGGACGACGTGCTCTACACCGGACGCACGGTGCGGGCGGCGATGAACCTGCTGTTCGACTACGGACGTCCCGCCGCCATCCGCCTGGCCGTGCTGGTGGACCGTGGCGGCCGGGAACTGCCGATCTGCCCGGATTTCATGGGGCTCAGGCTGGACCTGGGGCCGGACCGGCATATCAGCCTGCAGCGCGACGAGGCGGGTGTGCTGTCTTTCCTGGTCAGGGAAAAGGTGTGAGAGAAGAGAGAAAAGTGGAAGGCCGACGCCTGCGGATTCCACCTGCTTTTCACGCCTCCCTTTTCTCTCCTGGTGTTTTTCTCTTTTCATCTGCCACATGAACGGTGACCTTCAGCTCAACGCCGACGGCAGTCTGCGCCATCTGCTCACCCTGGACGGCCTGCCAGCCCGTATCCTGACCCAGATCCTGGATACCGCCGAGTCTTTCATTTCGGTCGCCCAGCGCGAGGTCAAGAAGGTGCCGCTGCTGCGTGGCAAGGCCATTTTCAACCTGTTCTTCGAACCCTCCACCCGCACCCGCACCACGTTCGAAATCGCCGCCAAGCGCCTGTCGGCCGACGTGGTGAACCTCAACATCGCCTCCTCCGCCCAGAGCAAGGGCGAGACCCTGCTCGACACCGTGGCCAACCTCTCGGCCATGCAGGCCGACATGTTCGTCGTGCGTCATGCCGCCAGCGGCGCGCCGCATCTCATCGCCCGCCATGTCGCCCCGCACATCCACGTCGTCAACGCCGGCGACGGTCGCTGCGCGCATCCCACCCAGGGTCTGCTGGACATGTTCACCATCCGCCAGCACAAGGGCAGCTTCCACAACCTGCGGGTGGCCGTGGTCGGCGACCTGCTGCATTCCCGCGTCGCCCGTTCCCAGATCCATGCCCTGACCACGCTGGGCTGCCCGGAGGTGCGTGTGGTGGCGCCACGCACCCTGCTGCCGCGTGACGTGGACAGCCTGGGGGTGCACGTGCACTACCGCATGGAGACCGGCATCAAGGACTGCGACGTGGTGATCATGCTGCGTTTGCAGAACGAGCGCATGCAAGGGGCGCTGCTGCCCTCGCCGCAGGAATATTTCAAATACTGGGGGCTCACCCCCGACAAGCTCAGACTGGCCAGGCCAGATGTCATCGTCATGCACCCGGGCCCCATGAACCGCGGCGTCGAGATCGACTCGGGCGTGGCCGACGGCGTTCATTCGGTCATCCTCAACCAGGTCACCTACGGCATTGCGGTGAGAATGGCGGTGATGAGCCTGTTGGCGGGGAACTGACGACGGTGATGGGGGATGGGGAATGGGTCATGATTCGGTCCGTGGACATGGACGCTCGCCATCCCTCTTCCTCCTTCCCCCACACCCCGATCTAACATGAAGATCCTCATCCGCAGCGGCCGCGTCATCGACCCGGAAAGTGGTCTGGATGCCGTCCGCGACATTTATATCGCCGCCGGGCGCATCGTGGCCGTGGGCACGGTGCCGGCCGATTTCCACCCCAACCTGGAGATCGACGCCGGCGGGCTCGTCGTCTGTCCCGGCCTGGTCGATCTCTCGGTGCGTCTGCGCGAACCGGGCTTCGAGTACATGGCCACGCTGGAATCCGAGATGCGGGCGGCCGCCGCCGGGGGCGTGACCAGTCTGGCCTGTCCGCCCGACACCGACCCGCCCCTGGACGAACCTGGCCTGGTGGAGATGCTCAAGTTCCGCACGCGTAACAGCCCCGGGCCGCGCGTCTATCCCGTCGGGGCGCTGACCTGGAAGCTCAAAGGGGAGCGGCTCACCGAGATGGCGGAGCTCAGCGAGGCGGGATGCGTTGCCTTCAGCCAGGCCGACGCCCCCCTCATCGACACCCGCGTGCTGCTGCGGGCGCTGGAATATGCCGTGACCTTCGATCTGCCGGTCTGGCTGCGCCCCCAGGATCCCCACCTGGCGCGCGACGGCGTCGCCCACGATGGCGTCGTGGCCGCCCGGCTCGGGCTGCCCGCCATACCCGTTCCGGCGGAGACGGTGGCCCTGCAGACCATCCTGCTGCTGACGCGGGAGACCGGTGCCCGCGTGCATCTCGCCCGCATGTCCAGCCGTGCCGGCCTGGACATGGTGCGCCGCGCCAAGCATGACGGGCTGCGCATCACCTGCGATGTGGCGGCGCATCACGTGCATCTGTCCGAGATGGATCTGGTGGATTTCGACGCCAACTGTCATCTCGTCCCGCCGCTGCGCAGCATCCGCGACCGGGACGCCATCCGCAGCGCCTTACGCGAGGGTCTGGTGGATGCTGTATGCTCCGACCACGCCCCGGTCAACGATGACGCCAAGGAGCTGCCCTTTCAGGAGGCCGAACCGGGGGCCGCGGGGGTGGAACTGCTGCTGCCCCTGACCCTGAAATGGGCGCGGGAGATGCAGGTGCCCCTGCTGCAGGCCATCGATCTCGTCACCCGGCGCCCCGCCCGCATCCTCGGCATCCAGGCCGGCATCCTGATGGCGGGGCAGCCGGCCGATCTGTGCATCTTCGACCCGGAACGACCCTGGACGGTAAGCCGCCAGACCCTGCTCTCCCTGGGCAAGAACAGCCCCTACCTGGGGATGGAACTGCAGGGCCAGGTCATGTACACCATCATCGACGGCCATGTCGATTTCAAACGCAACCACTGATACCGCAGCTCGCGCCGCCAACATGCCCGCCCCCCTGAGTCCGGAAAAGCTCTACACCCGCTGCGACTTCGCAGCCGCCCCCTTCGCCAGCACCGATGAGCTGGAAGACCTGCCGGGCATGCTGGGCCAGGCGCGCGCCGCCGAGGCGGTGGATTTCGGTCTGGCCATCCGCGCCGAGGGTTTCAACCTCTTCGTCATGGGACCGGTGGGCACGGGCAAGCGCACCCTGGTCATGGAAATGGTGGAGAAGGCGGCGGCCGCCAGCCCGGTGCCGGCGGACTGGGTCTACGTGAACAACTTCGCCCAGCCGCACAAGCCCAAGGCGATCAGTCTGCCCACGGGCCGGGGCAAGGCCCTGAAGGCGGACATGCAGCGTCTGATCGAGGACCTGCTGGCGGCGATTCCCTCCATCTTCGAAAGCGACGAATACCGCAATCGCCTGGAGGAGATCGAGCAGGAGTTCAGCGAACGCGAGAACGACGCCTTCAAGGCCTTCGGCGAAGAGGCCGAGCGCGAGGGCATCGCCCTGCTGCGCACCCCCAGCGGCTTCGGGCTGGCCCCCGAGCGTAACGGCGAGGTGCTCGGGCCGGACGAATTCGAGAAGCTGCCGGAAGAGGAGAAGGCCCGTATCCGCAAGGTCATCGAGGGTCTGCACGACCGGCTGCACAAGCTCATCCGCCAGGCACCCCAGTGGTTGCGGGAGAAGCGCGAGCGCGTGCGCGAGCTGAACCGGGAGTTTTCCCGGCTGGCGGTGGACCACCAGATCGGCGAACTGCGCGACAAGTATCGTGACCTGCCCGAGGTACTGGACTATCTGCAGGCGGTGGAACAGGACCTGATCGACACCGCCGACGACTTCCGCAAGCCGCAGGAAGGCATGCCCCAGATATTGGGCCTGCCCGTCGGTGTGGCGCCCTCATTCCGGCGCTATCAGGTCAATCTGCTGGTGGACCACAGCGCTTCCAGGGGGGCGCCGGTGGTGGCTCCCGACCACCCCAGTCACGCCACCCTGGTGGGCCGGGTGGAGCACATGGAACACCTGGGGGCGCTGGTCACCGACTTCACGCTGATCAAACCCGGCGCCCTGCATCAGGCCACCGGCGGCTACCTGGTGCTCGATGCCCACCGTCTGCTGCTGCAGCCCTATGCCTGGGAGGGACTCAAGCGGGCGTTGCGTTCCCGACGCATCCGCACCGACTCGCTCGCCCAGATGCTGTCGCTGACCAGCACCATCTCCCTGGAGCCGGAACCCATCCCCCTCGAGGTCAAGGTCGTGCTGGTGGGGGAACGCCTGCTCTACTACCTGTTGTGCGAGTACGACCCCGACTTCAGGGAGCTGTTCAAGGTGGTGGCCGATTTCGAGGACGACCTGCCGCGCGGCGGCGACACCCCCCTGCTCTATGCGCGGCTGATCGCCACCCTGGCGCGCAAGGAAAAGCTGCTGCCCTTCGACCGCTCGGCCTGTGCCCGGCTGGTGGAGCAGGCGGCACGCGAGGCGGGTGACGCCGAGCGGCTGTCCACCCACATGCAGGGTCTGCTCGATCTGATGCGGGAGGCCGACTTCCTGACCCGGCAGGCCGGCGAACGGGCGGTGTCGCACGCGCGGGTGCAGGCGGTCGTCGATGCCAGGGACAGACGCACCGGGCGACTGCGCGCCCGCTTCCAGGACGCCATCCTGCGCGGCACGGTCCACATCGAGACCTCGGGCATGATGACCGGCCAGGTCAACGGTTTGGCGGTCATCGACCTGGGCGACAGCCGCTTCGCCCACCCCACCCGCATCACCGCCAACGTGCGGCTGGGCGAGGGCGAGGTGATCGACATCCAGCGCGAGGTCGACCTGGGCGGCGCCATCCACTCCAAGGGCGTCCTGATCCTGAGCTCCTTTCTGGCCACCCGCTACGCCAGCAACCTGCCGCTGTCCCTGGGCGCGACCCTCACCTTCGAACAGACCTATGGCGAGGTCGAGGGGGACTCCGCCTCCATGGCCGAGCTCTGCGCCCTGCTCTCGGCGCTGGCCGGGCTGCCCATACGCCAATCCCTGGCGGTGACCGGTTCGGTCGACCAGCATGGGCGCATGCAGGCGATCGGTGGGGTGAACGAGAAGATCGAGGGCTTCTTCGACATCTGCCGCGCGCGCGGCCTGACCGGCGAGCAGGGGGTCCTCATCCCCCAGTCCAACGTGAAGCATCTCATGCTCCGGGGCGATGTGGTCGAGGCCTGCGCAGACGGGCGCTTCCATGTCTGGCCCGTGGGTGGCGTCGACGAGGCCATCGAACTGCTCACCGGCACGGCGGCCGGCACCCCCGACGCGCAGGGGGTCGTGCCCGAGGGCTCGGTGAACTATCGTGTGGCGGCACGGCTGATCGAGTTCTCCAGTCTGCGTCAGGCCTTCGCCGGGCGGTCCGAGGAAAAACCCCGCCGACGGGCCGGCGCCAGGAAGAAATGAGCGATCCGGCGTCCGGCATCCGCCGCATCCTGCTCGCCTTGAGCGGCGCAGGTGACGAGCTGGCCTGGATCGATGCGGCGGCCGATCTCGCTGCCGCCCTGGAGGCGGAACTGTCCGCCCTGTTCGTCGAGGACATCGACCTGCTGCGGGCCAGCCGTCTGCCCAGCATGTGGGAGATGGGCCGGCACAGCGCCCAGTTGCGCCAGATGCAGGCGGACAACACCGTGCGCCTCCTGCGGGCCGCCGCCCGTCGGTCGGAGCAGGCCCTGCATCGGGCAGCCGAGGCCCGCAGGCTGCGCTACTCCTTCCGCATCCTGCAGGGCAAGCCGCTCGACACGCTGCTCGCCCAGGCCGGCAGTCTGGATCTGGTTTTGCTGGTGCGGCGGGCTACGGTCGTCACGGCACAGCCGCGGCCCCTGGTCGTACTGTTCGACGGCAGCATGACCGCAGCCGCCACCCTTGCGGTGGGACTCAGGCTGGCACGGACCTCCGGTCGTCCCTGTCTGGTCCTGGTGCTGGCCGCCGATGTCGAGACCTATCGGGAGCGCGTACAGCAGGCAGGTTGGGCGGTGGGCGGCGGTGCGGAGGTGAGCATGCAGCGGCTGTTCGATGCCGACCCTGCGGCCTTGGCCATCGCGGTCAACCGCCTGCGTGCGGCGGCCTTGGTCCTGCCGGCCGATTATGCCGAGGGTGATCTCGCCCGCCTGGACGCCCTGCGATCCAGGCTACGCTGCGACCTGCTGCTGGTGACCTGAGCTGGCCGCATCGATCAGCGCAGCAACCGTCGGCGCGTGAGCCTGAGACCGATCAGGAAGCCGGCTGCGGCAAAGGCCAGTAACACCCCCACATTCAGCAGCGGCGCTTCCGGCCAGTATCCCAGCACCAACGGGCGGGCGAGCGCGATGGCATGGGTCAGCGGCAGTCCCTGGGCGGCGGCGGCCAGCCAGGCGGGCAGGGCGTCGGTAGGATAAAACACTCCCGACAGCAGCACCATGGGCGTGATGAACAGGGTGAAGTAGTAGAGGAAGAAGTCATAGTTCGGAGCGACGGCGTTGAGCATCAGGCCGAGCCCGGCGAAGGTGAGCCCGGTCAGCACGATCACCGGCAGCAGCCACAGTGTCATGGCGAAGTCGGCGTACAGCCCCAGTACCCAGATCACCAACAGAATCGCCAGCCCCGACAGCAGGCTCTTGCTGGTCGCCCAGAACAACTCGCCGAGCAGGACGTCGTTCAGGGTCAGCGGCGTGTTGAGGATGGCATCCCAGGTCTTCTGCACGTGCATGCGCGAGAAGGCCGAATAGAGGGTCTCGAAGGTGGCGCTGTTCATGACGCTGTAGGCCAGTGTGCCGGCGGCCAGGAAGGTGAGGTAGGGCACACCCTGCACCTCGCCCAGGAAGCGCCCCAGGCCGTAACCCAGGCCCAGCATGTAGAGCAGGGGATCGGCCAGGTTGCCGAGGATGGAAGGTCCTGCCAGCTTCTTCCAGACCTGGAAGTTGCGCTGCCAGACCGGCAGCCACTTCCAGGGTGAGGCGCGAGGGGACGGGGGTGAGGCGGGTGTGGCCGCTTTGCCTGGCATGGCCTCTGTCTGCGTCTCACCCCTCACGCCTCACTCCCTCAGGTCCCGGCCGGTCAGCTTGAGGAAGACGTCCTCCAGGTTGGCGGGGCGGTGTAGGTAGCGTAGCTGGCCCTGCCGGTCGAGTGCGTCGGTCACAGCCTCGGGGTCTTCGGTGTAGCAGAACAGGGTCTCGCCGGCCTGCTCGCAGCGCCGGCACAGGCGGCGGCCGCAGCCTGCCCAGTCGGCCAGTCCCTCGCCGAAGACCTCCACCACGTGCGGCTCGATGTGTCGGGCGATCAGCGCGCGCGGACTGTCCTCGGCGATGATGCGGCCGCGGTCGATGATGCTGATGCGGTCGCACAACCGTTCGGCCTCGTCCATGAAGTGAGTGGTCAGAAGCAGGGTCTTGCCCTGCTGGATGAGCCGGCGCAGGCCCTGCCAGACCAGGTGCCGCGCCTGCGGATCGAGGCCGGTGGTGGGTTCGTCCAGCACGACCAGCTCCGGGTCGTTGATCAGCGCCCGCGCCAATGTCAGGCGCCGTTTCATCCCGCCGGACAGGGTGGGGACCCTGGCGTCCGCCTTTCCCGCCAGACCTGCGAAGTCGAGCAGGGCGGGGATGCGCGCCTCGGCCTCGCGGCGACTCAACCCGAAGTAACGGCCATAGGCAAGCAGGTTCTCGCGCACGCTGAAGTCGGGGTCCAGGCTGTCGGCCTGCGGCACCACACCGACCCGCTGGCGGGCTTGGGCGGCCTCGCGTGGCAGACGATGGCCCAGCAGGCGGCCCTCGCCGGCGTCCGCCTCGATCAAGCCCAGGGCCAGCCGCAGGGTGGTGGTCTTGCCGGCGCCGTTGGGCCCGAGCAGGCCATGGCAGCGACCCGGCACGAGCTCCAGGGACAGATCGTCCACCACCGCCGTGCCGCCGTACCGCTTGGTCAGTCCCTTCAGCATCAGGGGGGGCACAGCCGACTCCTGACGGTCTCGCGCAGTTCAACCAGCCGGCCGTGGAAGAAGTGGCCCGCCCCGGCGATGACATGCAGCGGGATGCGGTGCTGGCGGGCATAGTCGTCGACGATGGACAGCGGGATCAGCTCGTCCGCCTCACCGTGCACGATCTCGGTGCGGATGGCCGGCTGCCCGAAGGCGTACATGGACACGGCCGGCCCGACCAGGATCAGGCGCTCGGCGGGCAGGCGGCCGGCGACCCGATGCTGGACGTAGGCGCCGAACGAGAAACCGAGCAGCGACCAGGGCAGGCCGGGATGGCGTCGGGCAAGGTGGCCGGCGACGGCGAGCAGGTCGTCCGCCTCGCCGACACCATGATCGAATTTTCCGCTGCTCCCGCCCACACCGCGGAAATTCGGCCGCACCGCCACCAGGCCGCAGGCCAGCGCCGCCCGCGCGAGCATGTATACCACCTTGTTGTCCAGACTGCCGCCATGCAGCGGATGGGGGTGGGCGATGAGCGCAAGGCCGCGCGGCAGGCCGTCGGGGTGTTCCACCAGGGTCTCGACCACGCCGCCGTCGTGACCCGGGATGAGATGGCGTTCCCCACGCGATGGCTGCCGCGCAGGGGCGACGTGGGGAACCGCCGTCATCTCAGTCGAGTTTCAGTCGTTCCACCACCTTGCCATCGCGCAGGTGGGACTCGAGGATCTCGTCGATGTCCGCTTCGTCCACGTAGGTGTACCAGACGGCGTCGGGATAGACCACGCACACCGGCCCGAGCTCGCAGCGGTCGAAGCAGCCGGCGCGGTTGACCCGGCAGTCGCCGCCCTTGCCGTGCAGACCGAGCTGCTTGGCCTTCTTCTTGGCGTATTCGAACATGGCCTCGGCATCGTGCTGGGTGCAGCAGGCGCCGCCGTCCTCGCGCACGTTGAGGCAGAAAAAGAGGTGGTGGCGGTAGTGGCTCATAGCTCGTCGTACTTGGCGCAGGAGCCCCTGGCCTTGTGCACCGGATACTTGCGGGCGTTGAGGGCCAGTTTTTCCTCCGCCGCCTGCAGCAGGTCCACCTCCAGCAGGTTGGCCAGGCTGACGAGGTAGATCAGGACGTCGGCCATCTCCTGCTTGACCGCCTCGCGCTTGTGCTCGGGCAGGGCCAGGCTTTCCTCGGGCGTGAGCCACTGGAAGGGTTCCAGCAGCTCCGCCGCCTCGACGATGAGGGCGGCGGTGAGATTCTTCGGTGTGTGGTAGAGGTGCCAGTCGCGCGCGCGACCGAATTCGCGCACGGCCGCGGCCAGTTCGGACAGGGAATTAAAGGACACGGTGGAATCGGTCGATAACTGCGATGTGAAAGTGTACCACCGCCCCGGCCCTGGCCGCGTCCGGACATGAACGTTTGGAGGCAAGACGTCGGGCCGATGGCCGCACAGGGTGCGGCCCGCCATTTGGCTGTAGAGACATCCGTGTGAAAAGGGGCTTGTGGCATAATCGGCCCGGCTCTGTCAGACCTAAGAAGGGGGAACCATGAAGCATCTCGCATTCCCGGTATTGCTCGCCTTGCTGGTGGGCTGCTCCAACCAGCCCATCTATCCGCCGGCGCCGGCCAAGGCCCTGGTGGGCAGCGACTGGAATTACCTGCTCGGACCGGGGGATACCGTGAACGTCTTCGTCTGGGGCAACCCGGAGGTGTCGGGTTCCTTTCCGATTCGCCCCGATGGCAAGATGACGATGAACCTGGTGGAAGACCTGCCGGCGAGTGGCAGGACGCCGACGCAGCTGGCGCGGGAGATCGAGAAAAACCTGGCACGCTACATCCAGGATCCCATCGTGACGGTGATCGTGGCCGGCGGCACCGGGCCGTTCAGCCAGCAGATCCGCGTCCTGGGCGAGGCGACCAAGCCCCAGACCCTCAGTTACCGGGAGAACATGTCCCTGATCGACGTCATGATCAGCGTGGGCGGCATCACCGATTTCGCCGCCGGCAACAAGGCCAGCATCCTGAGGATCAGCGAGGGCAAACCACAGCAGTTCGCCGTGCGTCTGGAGGACCTGCTCAAGGCGGGCGACATCTCGGCCAACGTCGAGATGATGCCGGGGGACGTGCTCATCATCCCCGAGAGCTGGTTCTGAAGCCGGGTCACCCTGCGGCTGAATTCGAGGGATCTATAGCGGACTGCACATGAACGAACAGATCGAGCAGATATTGGGGATCCTCCGGGGGGTGTGGCGACGCCGGTGGCTGGTGCTGGGCGTGACCTGGCTGGTCTGCATCGTGGGCTGGGTCTGGATCTATCTCCTGCAGAACGAATACCGGGCCCAGGCCCGTGTCTATGTCGACACCCAATCCCTGCTCAAGCCCTTGCTGTCCGGTCTGGCCATCCAGCCCAACTTCGAGCAGCAGGTATCGATGATGACCCGCACCCTGGTCAGCCGGCCCAACCTGGAAAAGGTGGCGCGCATGACCGACCTGGACCTGCGCGCCAAGGACCCCAAGGCCCTGGATGCGTTGTACACGGATCTGGCCAAGCGCATACAGCTGCAGGGGACCACGCGCGAGAACCTCTATACCATCGGCTTCGTGCATGCCAACCCGGACCTGAGCAAACGGGTTGTGCAGGCCCTGCTCACCATCTTCACCGAGCAGAGCCTGGGCGGCACGCGCCGCGACCTCACCAATACCCAGAAATTCCTCGAGGACCAGATCAAGTCCTACGAGGCGCGACTGCTGGAAAAAGAGAAGCAGATCGAGGAATTCAAGCGCCGCAACGTCGGCCAGATGCCCGGTCAGGGCGGCGGCTTCTTCTCGCGCGTCGAGGCGCTCGACCAGACGCTGCGTGAGGCCAGACTGCAACTGGAGGAGGCCGTCAACCGCAAAAAGCAGCTGGAGCAGCAACTGGCCGAACAGGAGGAGACGATCTCCACGCCCATGCTGGCGCCGCCGGTGACTGCGGTCGGCAACAGCCTGATCGACAATCGCATCAACGCCCTGCAGACCCAGCTCGACAATCTGCGCCTGCGTTTCACCGATCTGCACCCCGAGATCCAGCGCGTCAAGGGACTCATCGCCAGCCTGCAGGAACAAAAGGCCAAGGAGGAGGAGGCCGCGCGCGCCGCCGAGGCCGCACGGGTGAAGGAAAATCCGGTCGCCGCCAAGGCCCAGAATCCGGTCTATCAGCAGCTTTCCATCGCCATCGCCGAGGCCGACGCCAGCGTCGCCTCGCTGCGCACGCGCGTCAGGCAGTTCGAGCAGCAGCGCGCGGAACTCATGCGCAAGGTCGACCTGCTGCCGCAACTGGAAAACGAGCTCGCCCAGCTCATGCGCGACTACGACATTTACAAGAGCAATTACACCGCGCTGCTGTCTCGCCGGGAATCGGCGGCCATGACCGGCGAGGTCGAGAGCAAGACCGATACGGTCGAATTCCGCGTCATCGATCCACCGCGCGTGGAGACCAAACCGGCCTGGCCCAACCGTCCCCTGCTGATCTCCGTCACACCCCTGGGCGGTCTGGGTGCCGGCATGGCGCTGGCCTTCCTGCTCGCCCAACTCCGGCCTACGGTCGACACCCGCCGGCAGTTGCGAGAACTGACCGGCCTGCAGCCGCTGGGCGCGGTGACGCGTGTCGAGACCGACGACTATCGGCGCCGACAGCGACGGCTCAATTGGGGCTATGTCTTCGGCGCAGGTCTGCTGGTCGTGTCCTATGGTGTCCTGATGACCTATTACCTGGTCCTGTCGCCCGCCGCCTGAGCATCCGAGGAGAACAGCATGAGCATCATCGAAAAGGCCGCGGGCAAGCTGGGAACGGATTATCAGACCCCCCCCGTACAGCCCGCCGCCGGCACCGATGCCGCGCGCGAGCGGGCATTGATCGAGGAATCCATCGAGCGGGCCGCAGCCTCCTTCGGGGAGCTGCCTGCCCGGCCCGCCAGGAAAGCGCCGGCTTCGGATGACGACGGGCCGGTCACCGTCTGGGGGGGGACCTCGCGTCAGATCTCCATCGATCTCAAACGCCTCAAGGCCATGGGCATGGTCACCCCGGATGCCGGTCGCGACAAGATCGCCGAGGAGTTCCGCCTGATCAAGCGCCCCCTGCTGGCCAAGGCCTTCGGCCATGGCGACATCCCGCGCATTCCCAAGGGCAATCTGATCATGGTCACCAGCAGCCTGCCCGGCGAAGGCAAGTCCTTCACCGCCATCAACCTGGCCATCAGCATGGCCACCGAGATGGAGCACACGGTGTTGCTGGTGGATGCCGATGTGGCCAAATCCGCCGTGCCGCGTTACCTCGGCATCGAGGCCAGGGAGGGGCTCATCGATGTGCTGCGCAACCCCAACCTGCCGATGTCCGACGTGCTCATCAAGACCGACATCGCCAAACTCACCATCCTGCCGGCGGGGCCCTCCATCGCGCATGCCAACGAACTGCTCGCGAGTTCCGCCATGAAGGCCTTCGTCGAGGACATCGCCAGCCGCTACCCGGACCGCATCGTCCTGTTCGACTCGCCGCCTCTGCTCGCCACCAGCGAGGCCACCGTCCTGGCCAGCTACATGGGCCAGATCGTCTTCGTGGTGGAGGCCGAGCGTACCCCCCAGGAGGCGGTCAAGGATGCCCTCGCCCACATCTCCGGCTGCGAGCACATCGGTCTGGTGCTGAACAAGGCCACACGTGCGCCTGCGGGTGACTATTACGGCTATGGCTACGGCTACGGATATGGATACGGTTATGGCGAGTACGGCAAGTAGCCTATCCTTGCGCACGCCTCTCCTCATCGTCGCCATTCCTCTCCTGATCTGGCCAGGTGCAGTCATGGCCGGCGACTGGAAGTGGAGCCCGCGACTGAGCCTGGAGGAGCGCTACTCCGACAACGTCTTTCTGCGTCCCAAGGGCCTTGAGCACAGCGACTGGATCACCGAGATCAGCCCCGGTATCGCCGTCCGGCGCGAGGGGCGCAAGCTCAAGGTGGACGTGGACTACAGCCTGCAGGGCGTCATCTATGCCAACGACAGCGACCGCAGCCGCGCCCGCAGCAATCTGAACGGCCAGGCCCAGGCCGAGCTGCTGCAGGACTGGTTTTATCTGGACGCCTCTGCGCGCGCCAGCCAGCAGCTGGTGGACTATGTCAGCGGCCATGGACTGGGCGACGCGGTGGGCATTCAGAACACGCGCCAGACCTATGGCTATTCCCTGAGTCCCTATCTCAAACACCGCTTCGGCTCCGACGCCACGGTGGAGCTGCGGGTGGGGCGCGACGAATATCGCTCCACCGGCGGTGGCGCCCTGTCCGACAGCAGTACCAACCGCTACCGCTTCAGCGCCGTGAGCGGGAACAACTTCCACCCGCTGTCCTGGAACCTGAGTTACGACAGGCGGGAGACGGACTATACCAGCCGTATCGACACCGACAGCGAACAGGCCTCGGCCTCCGGCCGGCTGCAGATTCGGCGGGAATTCGGCCTGATCGGCCAGGCCGGCATGCAGAAGGGCAACTTCCAGGGCGCCACCAACCGCATCCGTGATTTCTCCTACTATGGACTGGGGGTCTATTACACACCCGGTCGTCGCTTCTTCGGCGAGCTGGTCTACAACTTTTCCGACCAGGGCGATTTCGTCAGCGGCAGCGTGACCCTGCAGCCCACCCTGCGCACCACCCTCAAGGCGTCCAGCACGCAGCGCAACTTCGGCCGCAGCTACAGCCTGAGCGCCAACCATCGCACGCGCAAATCGAGTTGGGGGCTGGTTTACCAGGAGACCCTGTCGAGCTACGACCAGATCGAATACGAGAACCTGTTCGACGCCTGGTTGTGCGGCACTACCCCTGTCTTCCCCGTACCGCTGGGCACGCCTGTGCCCAGCGGCTGCACGAAACTGAGCGATACCGCCCTGCAGACGCTGTTTGGCTCGACGGCCTTCAAACCCGTCACCCTCGACAAAGCCTACGTCAGCAAGGGCCTGACCGGCCTATTCAGCTATCAATTGCGGCGGGCCAATGTTCGGCTCAGTCTGTTCGACACCCGGCGCGAGTATCTGGAGACGGGGGTGGTGGGCCGCGAGGACCGTCGCATCGGCCTGCAGGCGGCGCTGAGCGTGCGGCCCGGCGAGCGCACCACCGTCACCCTGAGCAGCGGCATCTCCCGCCTGGAGGTGGACGATCCCGTCACGCCGGCCAACGACCGCGAGGACGACCTCTGGAACATCGGTCTCACCCTCACCCGCCGTTTCCAGCCCGACGTCAGCGGCAGTCTGGAGCTGCGTCATCAGCAGCGCGACTCCAGCCTGAGCAACCAGGACTACACGGAAAACGCCGTGGCCGCGCGTCTGAACATACGGTTCTGACCGTTCTACAGCATGTACGAAGCCTACTACCACCTGCGCGACAAACCCTTCCAGCTCAACCCCGACCCGCGCTTCTTCTACGGCAGCCGGGGACACAAGCGGGCCTTTTCATATCTGGAATACGGCCTGTCGCTGGGCGAGGGTTTCATCATCATCACCGGAGACGTGGGCGCGGGCAAGACCATGCTGGTCAAGCACCTGCTCAAGAAGCTGGAGCGCGGCAACTACCTCATCGGCAATCTGGTCAGCACCCAGCTCGACGCCGACGACATGCTGCGCAGTGTCTCCGCCGCCTTCGGTCTGGACTACGAGCACCTGTCCAAGGCCGCATTGCTCAACAATCTGCAGATCTTCCTGCGCGACACCCTGCGCCAGGGCCGGCGCGCCCTGCTCATCGTCGACGAGGCGCAGAACCTCTCGCCCAAGGCGGTCGAGGAACTGCGCATGCTGTCCAACTTCCAGGAAGGCGAGAAGTCCCTGCTGCAGAGCTTCCTGCTCGGCCAGCCCGAGTTCCGCGACACCCTGCAGAGCCCCGAGATGCAGCAGCTCAGGCAGCGTGTGATCGCCTCCTACCACCTCGGGCCCTTGGACCGGGACGAGACCATGGGTTACATCCTGCATCGCCTCAAGACGGTGGGCTGGCACGGCAATCCCGCCTTCGCCGAGGATGCCTTCGACGCCATCCACGCCTTCTCCGGCGGCGTGCCGCGCCGCATCAACACCCTGTGCGATCGCCTGCTGCTGTTCGGCTTCCTGGAGGAGCGCAACCAGTTCGATGCCAAGGCGGTGCAGGAGGTGATCGCCGATCTGCGCCAGGAGGTGCATCACCAGGCCGTCCCGGTCCGGGAGACGCAGGTGCCCGCCGTGACCGCCGCGCCGGTGTCCATGGCCGTTGCCGCCGCCCTGCCGGCCGACCTGGAAGAGCGTCTGACGCAGATCGAACGCGGCCTCACCCGCCTCATCCCCATGGTGCGCAAGATCCTGTATTCGGTGAGCGAAGGCCAGGAGCGCGACTGAATGAATGCATGTGAAGTGCTGTGCGTGGTGGGCGCGCGCCCGAACTTCATGAAGATCGCGCCCATCATGGCCGCCTTCGCCGCCCGCCCCGTCCAGGCCAGGCTGGTGCACACCGGGCAACATTACGACGCCGCCATGAGCGACGGCTTTTTCGAACAGCTCGGCATCCCGCGGCCGCACGTCAACCTGGAGGTGGGTTCCGCCACCCATGCCGTGCAGACCGCCGAGATCATGCGCGCCTTCGAGCCGGTGCTGGATCAGGAGGCGCCGCGCGCCGTGCTGGTGGTGGGCGACGTCAACTCCACCATCGCCTGCGCCCTGGTGGCAGCCAAGAAGTGCGTGCCGGTGATCCATGTCGAGGCGGGTCTGAGGAGCTACGACCGGCGCATGCCCGAGGAGATCAACCGGGTGCTCACCGATCAGATCTCCGACCTGCTTTTCACCACTGAGCGTGGTGCGCTCGACAATCTCAGGCGCGAGGGGATCGCCCCTGAACGGGTGCACTTCGTCGGCAACGTCATGATCGATACCCTGCGGCGTAATCTCGAACGCGCCGTCCCCGTCGGCCAGACCCTGGGGCATCGGCCCGCCGGCGGTTATGCCGTGCTGACCCTGCACCGCCCGTCCAACGTCGACGACCGTGACACCCTGGCGGGGCTGCTCGACGCGGTCGGCCGCATCGCCTCGCGCCTGCCGGTGATCTTCCCCATCCACCCGCGCACCCGCGCCGCCGCCGAGCGGCTGGGCCTCTCGGCGCGGCTTGAGCAACCCGGCATCCGGCTGCTGCCTCCCGTGGGTTATCTGGAGATGCTGGGATTGACGCGCGAGGCCACGGTGGTGCTCACCGACTCCGGCGGACTGCAGGAAGAGACCACCGCCCTGGGCGTGCCCTGCATCACCCTGCGCGAGAACACCGAACGCCCCGTCACCCTCACCGAGGGTACCAACACCCTCACCGGGCCCGACCCGGAAAAGATCCTGCAATGTTTCGCGGACATCCTGACGAGCGGGGGCAAACGCGGACGCATCCCCGAGCACTGGGATGGGCGGGCATCGGAGCGCATTGCCGCCATCCTGCGCGACTGGCTGGATGCCTGACGGAATCTCGTCAATCGTCATGAACACTCGCGCCAGCCGACGCGTGGCACGCGGCCGACATCACGCAGGCTGCGGTTTTCCAGGCTGGCGGGATCTGGCCTGCGGTTTGCATGTTTTCCCAGGCAACGGATGGATACACGGCTGAACACGACATGAGCGACCGGGGGGCCGAATTGCGCAACGTGATGACCGTCGACGTGGAAGATTATTTCCACGTTGCCGCCTTCGCCGAGCGCATCCCGCCGCACGAATGGGACCGCTGGCCCTGCCGCGTCGAGGCGAATGTGGACCGCATCCTGGGCATGTTCGACGAGCACGGCGTCAAGGCCACCTTTTTCACCCTCGGCTGGGTCGCCGAGCGCTATCCCGGGGTCGCACGCCGGATCGCCGACAACGGCCATGAACTGGCCAGCCATGGTTACGGCCACCAGCGCGCCAGCGACATGAGCCCGGACGCCTTCCGGCAGGACATCATCCGTGCCAAGGGCCTGCTGGAGGACATCGCCGGCATGGCCGTGCGCGGCTACCGCGCACCCAGCTTCTCCATCGGCCATGCCAACCTGTGGGCCCTGGATGAATTGGCCGCGGCGGGCTACGAGTACAGTTCCAGCATCTACCCCATCGCGCACGATCACTATGGCATGCCCGACGCCCCCCGCTTCCCCTACCGGCCGTCGCGCTGCCCTGAACTCCTGGAAGTGCCGCCCACGACCGTCAAGCTGGCGGGGCGCAACCTGCCGGCGGGCGGTGGCGGCTATTTCCGCCTGCTGCCCTATGGCCTGTCGCGCTGGCTCATGCAGCAGGTCAACCGGGCCGAGCGACGGCCCTGCATGTTCTACTTCCACCCCTGGGAGGTGGACCCGGGCCAGCCCCGCGTCGATGGCGCCAGCGCCAGGAGCCGCTTCCGTCACTACGTCAACCTCGGGCGCATGGAGGGCAAGCTGCGCAGCCTGCTCACCGACTTCCGTTGGGGGCGGGCGGATGTGGTTTACGCCGAGGAGTTGGGGGCGCTCCGTGGCTAGACGGTCCATTTGTGGGCCGATCGCGTGGCATGTGCTGCGCTCTCTGCGTCGATCCCGTTGAGTCATGCCTGACCTGATCGTCCGTTCCGCACGTGACGGCGATGCCGCCGCCTGGGATGCCTTCGTCATGGCCACGCCCGAGGCCACCTTCTTCCACCGTTACGGTTGGCAGTCGGTTTTGCGGCAGGTGTTCGGCCACCGTCCGCACTACCTGCTGGCCGAGCGCCACGGCCGTATCGAGGGGGTGCTGCCGCTGGCCGAGATCAAGAGCCGCCTGTTCGGTCACGCCCTCATTTCCACCCCGTTCTGTGTCTATGGTGGCATCGTCGCCGTGAGTGAAGAGGCGCGCGCCGCCCTCGATGCCCACGCTCAGGACCTGGCGCGGGACCTGGGGGTTGGGCATCTGGAATATCGCGACCGCGACCGGCCGGCGCATGCACACTGGCCGGGCACCGACCTCTACGTCACCTTCCGCAAGGTGCTCGACCCGGAGGTGGAGAAGAACATGCTGGCCATCCCGCGCAAGCAGCGGGCCATGGTGCGCAAGGGCATCAAGAACGAACTCGTGGCGGAAGCGGAGGATGGGGTGGACGGCTTCTTCCGGGTCTATGCCGACAATGTCCGTCGCCACGGCACGCCCGCCCTGCCCAGGCGTTATTTTGCCGCCCTGCGCACGACCTTCGGCCGCGATTGCGAGGTGCTGCTGGTACGCGCCAAGGGTGGCCAGGCGGTCAGCGGCGTGCTCTCCTTCCGCTTCCGCGACGAGATCCTGCCCTATTACGCCGGCGACACCGTGGAGGCACGCGGCCTGGCGGCCAACGACTTCAAGTATTGGGAGGTCATGCGCCGGGCCTGCGAACAGGGCGTGCGCGTGTTCGACTACGGTCGCAGCAAGGTCGGTACCGGTCCCTACGACTTCAAGCGCAACTGGGGGTTCGAGCCGCAGCCGCTCAACTACCGCTACCAGCTGGTGCGGGCGCAGCGGGTGCCGGAGAACAACCCCAACAACCCCAAGTATCGTCTGTTCATCAAGGCCTGGCAGCGCCTGCCGCTGCCGGTGGCCAACTTCCTCGGCCCTTACATCGTGAAAAATCTCGGCTAGGAACCAGAGGCATGGACAGACAACGTGAGGATCCGCCACAGACGGGAGGGGATCGTCTCTCGCCCGAATTGCTCTTCCTCGTCCACCGCATCCCCTACCCGCCGGACAAGGGCGACAAGATCCGTTCCTACCACCTGCTGCGGCATCTGGCGCGGCGCTACCGCGTCCATGTGGGCGCCTTCGTCGACGACCCGGAGGATTGGCGCCATGCCGAGGCATTGCAAGCCATGTGCGCCAGCGTGCACCTGGTGCCGATCCGCCCGACCCTGGCCAGGCTGGGCGCGCTCACCGGGCTGCTCACCGGCGAGGCCCTGACCCTGGGCTATTACCGTCATCCCGGCATGGCGGCCTGGGTGCGGCAGCGTCTGGACGCTGGGGTGCGGCGGGTGGTGGGCTATTCCTCCGCCATGGCCCGGTTCGTGATCGACACGCACGGGGTGCGCCGGGTGATGGACTTCGTCGACATGGACTCGGACAAGTGGCGGCAGTACGCCGCAACCCGGCCCTGGCCCTTGTCCTGGCTCTATCGGAGGGAGGCGGACCGCTTGCTGGCGTGGGAACGTCGCGTGGCAGCGTCATTCGATGCGAGCCTCTTCGTCTCCGAGCAGGAGGCGGCCGATTTCCGCAATGCCGCGCCGGAAACCGCAGACCGTGTCGGCTGGTATGGCAACGGGGTGGACGCCGAGTACTTCTCACCCGACCGGGTCTACGACGACCCCTACCCCGCCGGTACCGAGGCCCTGGTCTTCACCGGCGCCATGGACTACTGGCCCAACGTCGACGCGGTGACCTGGTTCGCGCGCGAGGTCTTCCCTCGCATCCGCGAACGACGACCGGCGGTGGCCTTCTACGTGGTGGGCAGTCGGCCGGCGGCAGCGGTGCAGGCCTTGGCGCGCGAGCCGGGTGTACACGTCACCGGCCGGGTGCCGGACGTGCGTCCCTATCTGGCGCATGCCGCGGCAGCGGTGGCGCCCCTGCGCATCGCCCGCGGCGTGCAGAACAAGGTGCTGGAAGCCATGGCCATGGCGCGCACGGTGGTGGTCACCCCCCAGGCCCTGGAGGGCATCCGCGCCCTGCCGGGTGAGGAGGTGTTGCTCGCCGACAGTGCCGAGTCTTTCGCACAGACCAGCTTGCGCGCCCTGCAGGGGCCGGACCTGGGCCAAGCCGCACGGCGGCGGGTGCTGCAGGACCATGCCTGGGAGGCGTGCCTGGCGAAGGTGGGCGCCTTGATCGACGCCGACCCTGCACGGCCTGCCCCGCCGCGATCGTCGATGTACGCCGAGGACGATGTCGTGACGACCGCCAGGCGGGTCGCAGGAGAAAGGACGACATGAACGCCGTGGCCCCCTCCACCCAGCCCTGGCAGACGGCCTGGTTCAAAACCCTGGGTCTGCTGGTGCTGACCTGGGCGGCGATCGCCGCGCTGCTGCAGCCGACGGCCCTGTCCATGGTGAGCATTTGGGAGCGTTCCGAGACCTATGCCCATGGCTATGTCATCCTGCCCATCGCCCTGTGGTTGATCTGGCGCGACCGCCACCGCCTGGCGGCCGTCGAGACCCGGCCGGACGCGCGCGCGCTGCTCCTGGTCCTACCCCTGCTCGTGCTCTGGCTCACGGCCTGGGCCGGGGGCGTGCTGGTGGCAGAGCAGTATGCTCTGGTCGGGATCTGGATCGCCGCGGTGTGGGCCCTGCTGGGGCCGAAGCTGGTGCGGGCGGCGGCCTTCCCGTTGTTCTATCTGCTGCTGATGGTGCCCAACGGCGAATTCCTCATGCAGCCGCTGATGGATTTCACCGCCGACTTCACCGTCGCCGCCGTGCGCCTGGTGGGGCTGCCGGTGTATCGGGAAGGCACCTACTTCAGCCTGCCCAGCGGCAACTGGAGCGTGGTGGAGACCTGCTCGGGCATCCGCTACATCATCGCCTCCCTGACCCTGGGCCTGCTCTATGCCTATCTGACCTATCGCAGCCTGTGGAAGCGCGTCGCCTTCAGCATCGCCGCCCTGGTGGTGCCGGTCATCGCCAACGGTTTCCGCGCCACCATGATCGTGCTCATCGCCCACTACTCCGACATGAAACTGGCCCTGGGCGTGGATCACTACATCTACGGCTGGGTCTGGTTCGGCATCGTCATGCTCCTGATGTTCTGGGTGGGGCTGATCTGGCGCGAGGATGGTCCAACCACCGGCTCGGTGAGTGCGCCCCGGCCGGCCCCCGGCACGCCACGCCCCCCGCTGGCGATGGCCATCGCCCTGATCCTGGTCACCGCGCTCGCCCCGCTGTGGCAGCGGACCCTGGCCACGCCGGCGCCCGCTGTGACCCTCGCCGCGCCGCAGCCGGCGAATGGCTGGCAGGAGACCGGGACTCCCTTCAACGACTGGCTGCCGCGCTGGATCGGCATGGATGCGCAACTGACCCGGCACTACGCCCGCGACGCGGATCGGGTCCTGCTCTTCGTGGCCTTCTACGGCCAGCAGCGTCAGGACCACGAGCTCATCAACAGCCAGAACCTGATGGTGGAGCAGGAACACGCGCGCTGGCAGAACGTCGGCCAGCGGGTGCGCAGCCTGGAGATCGACGGCATCCCCTACCGTATCCTGGAGGCGAGGCTGCGGACCCAGCACGGCGAGCGCATCCTCGCCTGGCAGTGGAACCGGGTGATGGGTCGCAACGACCTGCACCCGCTGCTGATCAAGATCGAACTGGCGGTGGAGAAGGTCTTCGGCGGGCGCGACGACGGCACCGCCTTCGTCATCGCCGCGCCCTATGAAGACCAGCCCGCCGAGGCCGAGCGCGTGCTGCGCGACTTCCTCGCCGACATGGGGGCCGGCCTGGGTGCGATGACCGATCTGCCATGAGCGCGCCACCCTTGGTCGCCCATGTCGTCTATCACTTCGGCATCGGCGGCATGGAAAACGGTATGGTGAACCTGATCAACCACCTGCCGGCCGGCCGCTTCCGGCATGCCATCATCAGCCTCACCGATCACACCGACTTCCGGCGGCGCATCCGCCGCGACGGGGTGAGCTTCCACGATCTGCACAAGCGTCCTGGCCACGACTTCGGTCTGTACCTGCGCCTGGCCGTCGTCCTGCGTCAGCTCAGGCCCGCCATCGTGCACACCCGCAACCTGAACGCCCTGGAGGCCCAGTTCGTCGCCGCCGCGCTGCGCCTGCCCGGCCGCGTGCATGGCGAGCATGGGCGCGACGTCTTCGACCTGGTCGGCCGCAACTGGAAATACAACCTGCTGCGCCGCGCGGCGCGCCCGCTGGTGCAGCGCTACATCGCCGTCAGCCGCGATCTCGCCGCCTGGCTCACCGACACGGTGGGGGTGAGGCCGCAGCGGGTGACGCAGATCTACAACGGCGTCGACAGCGCGCGCTTCCGGCCGCGTGACGGCGAACGGCCAGGCATCGGTCCGGCCGGATTCCTCGCCGGCGCCCGTCTGGTCATCGGCAGCGCCGGACGCATGGTGGCGGTGAAGGACTATCCCACCCTGGTGCGCGCCTTCATCGGCCTGCACGCGATGGTGCCCGATCCCCAGGGATTGCGCCTGATTCTCGTCGGCGACGGGCCAGATCGGCACCCCTGCCGGCAACTGATCGAGGCTGCCGGGCTGACGGAGCAGGTCTGGTTCGCCGGCAACCGCGATGATGTACCGGAGCTGATGCGGGCCATGGACCTGTTCGTACTGCCTTCCCTGGGCGAGGGCATCTCCAACACCATCCTCGAGGCCATGGCCACTGGGCTGCCGGTGGTGGCGAGCCGGGTGGGCGGGAACCCCGAACTTGTGCATACGGGTGCGACGGGCAGTCTCTTTACGGCCGGCGACGCCGATGCCCTGGCGCGGTTGCTGCTCGAATACGCCGAGGACGCTGCGCGGCGCCAGCGTGAAGGCGCGGCGGCGCGGGCGAGGGTGGAGCGGGAATTCGCCCTGGAGCGCATGGCGGCCGCCTACCAGGCGGTCTACGAGGGCCTGCTCCGGGCTCAATGACGACGCCCGGCGCGCCGATAGCATAGCCATCACGGACGAGACAAAACCCCCATGTGCGGCATAACCGGTGTATTCGATCTCCAGGGCTCGCGCGAGGTGGACCGCGACAAGCTCGCCCGCATCAACGACATGCTCTGGCACCGCGGCCCGGACGAGGCCGGCCTGCACCTGGAGCCGGGCCTCGGCCTGGGGCACCGTCGCCTGTCCATCATCGACATCGCCTCCGGACAACAGCCTCTCGCCAACGAGGACGAGTCGGTATGGGTGGTGTTCAACGGCGAGATCTACAATTTCGTTGACCTGATCCCCGAGCTGACCCGCCTGGGTCACACCTTTCGCACCCGCTCCGACACCGAGGTCATCGTGCACGCCTGGGAGCAGTGGGGCGAGGACTGCGTACAGCATTTCCGCGGCATGTTCGCCTTTGCCCTGTGGGACCGCAGGCAACAGGTCTTCTTCCTGGCCCGTGACCGCCTGGGGGTCAAGCCGCTCTTTTACGCCCTCACCGACGACGGCTGGCTCATCTTCGGCTCGGAGTTGAAGACCCTCACCGCCTGGCCGGCTTTCCGGCGCGACATCGACGACGAGGCGGTGGAGGACTACTTCGGCTACGGCTACGTGCCGGAGCCGCGCACCATCTACAAGACGGCCTTGAAGCTGCCGCCCGGCCACACGCTGACGGTCAGGCGCGGCCAGCCGCTACCTGCGCCGCGCGAGTTCTGGGACGTGCCCTTCCGGCCCCTGCCGGCGATGAGCCTGGCGGATGCGCAAGCCGAGCTCATCGAGCGTCTGCGCGAGGCGGTGAGGCTACGCATGGTGGCCGAGGTGCCCCTGGGCGCCTTCCTCTCCGGCGGGGTCGATTCGTCGGCGGTGGTGGCGATGATGGCGGGGCTCTCGGACCAGCCGGTGAAGACCTGCTCCATCGCCTTCTCCGAGGCGGCCTACGACGAATCCGAATACGCCCGCCAGGTGGCCGAGCGTTACCGCACCGATCACCACGTGGACCGCGTCGAGGCCGACGACTTCAGCCTGGTGGACGAACTCGCGCACCTCTACGACGAGCCCTATGCCGACTCCTCGGCCTTGCCCACCTACCGGGTCTGCCAGCTCGCCCGCAAACAGGTCACCGTGGCGCTCTCGGGCGACGGCGGCGACGAGAACTTCGCCGGCTACCGGCGCTACCGCTGGCACGGTTACGAGGAGCGGATGCGCCGGCTGCTGCCGCTGTCGGTGCGGCGGCCGCTGTTCGGCCTGCTCGGCCGCGTCTATCCCAAGGCCGACTGGGCGCCCAAGGTCTTGCGCGCCAAGACCACCTTCGAGGCCATGGCGCGCGACACGGTGGAGGGCTATTTCCACGGCGTGTCGGTGTGTAGCGACGGTCTGCGCGACCGGCTCTACAGCAAGGCCTTCAGGCAACGACTCAACGGCTACCGGGCGGTGGAGGTGCTGCGCCGCCACCACGCCCGCTGTGCCCATCTCGACGCGGTCAGCCAGGTGCAGTACCTGGACATGAAGACCTATCTGGTCGGCGACATCCTCACCAAGGTGGACCGCGCCAGCATGGCCCACGCCCTGGAGGTGCGCGTGCCCTTTCTCGATCACAGGCTGATGGAATGGGTCTCGGGGCTGCCGGTCGGCTTCAAGCTCAAAGGCACCGAGGGTAAGTACGTCCTGAAAAAGGCGTTGGAACCCCATCTGCCGCACGAGGTCATGTACCGGCGCAAGATGGGCTTCTCCATCCCGCTCGCCGAGTGGTTCCGCGGCCCGCTGAAGGAGAAGCTCGCCACCTCGGTGCTCTCCGCGCGCATGGCCGACACCGGCCTGTTCGACATGGCCTTCATGAAACGCATGGTGGATGAGCACGCCGCGGGCAGGCGCGATCACAGCGCCGCGCTCTGGTCGCTGCTGATGTTCGCCGCCTTCCTCGAAAACCAGGACAGAAAAACCCGCGCATGAGCCTCAGGATCCTGCACGTCTTCGACCACTCCCTGCCGCTGCACTCCGGCTACACCTTCCGCAGCGCCAACATCCTGCGCCAGCAGGGCCGCATGGGCTGGCAGACCCACCACCTGACCAGCCCCAAGCAGGTCAACTGCAGCGTGGCGGAGGAGGAGGCCGACGGTCTGCACTTCTACCGCACCGCCCCGCCCACAGGCCGCGCCAGCCGACTGCCGGTGCTCGACCAGTGGGCCCTGATGCAGGCCACCGAGCGCCGCCTGCTCGAACTGGCCGGCAGGCTCCAGCCCGACCTGCTGCACGCCCATTCGCCGTTGCTCAACGCCTACCCGGCGCTCGCCGTCGGCCGCCGGCTGGGCATTCCGGTGGTCTACGAGATCCGCGCCTTCTGGGAGGACGCCGCCGTGGACCACGGCAGCACGAACGAGGGCAGTGTGCGCTATCGCCTGACCAAGTGGCTGGAGACCCGCGCCGTGCGTCAGGCCGATCAGGTGGTGACCATCTGCCAGGGTCTGCGCGAAGATCTGATCGCGCGCGGCGTCTCCGCCGACAAGATCGGCGTGGTACCCAATGCGGTGGACGCCGAGGCCTTCGTCGTGGACGGCCGCCCCGACCCGGTGTTGCGCGAGCGCCTGGGCCTCACCGGCTGTCGCGTGCTGGGCTTCATCGGCTCCTTTTATGCCTACGAAGGGCTCGACCTGCTGATCGCCGCCCTGCCGCGCATGGCTGCCGAGGCGCCGGACATCCGCGTGCTGCTGGTGGGCGGCGGGCCGCAGGAGGCGAACCTGAAACACCAGGCGCAGGCGCTGGGGGTGGCCGACAAGGTCGTCTTTACCGGCCGGGTGCCGCACGCCGAGGTCGGCCGCTACTACGACCTCATCGACCTGCTGGCCTATCCGCGCCACTCCATGCGCCTGACCGAGCTGGTCACGCCCCTGAAGCCGTTGGAGGCCATGGCCCAGGGGCGGCTGTTCGTCGCCTCGGACGTGGGCGGCCACAAGGAGCTGGTGCGCGACGGCGAGACCGGCCTGCTGTTCCGGGCCGGCGACGTGGAAGCCCTGGCCCGACGTGCCCTCGAAGCCCTTTCGCTTCCTGATGACGGCGCCGCCCTGCGCGCCGCCGGCCGCCGCCATGTCGAGACGGAGCGCAACTGGCCGCGCAGCGTGGCCAACTACCGCGAGATCTACGGCCGCGCCCTCGGGCGCTCGCTCTGAGGCTCAGAGCCGACGTGCCTGCAGCCACTCCTCCAGGATCAGGATCACCCACAGCATCTTGCCGAAGTAGGTGGCGTGCCCCTCGGCATGCTCGCGCCGCAGGCGGTCCAGGTATGCGGGCTGCAGCAGGCCGCGGCGCCGGAAGTCGTTGAGGCGGTCTTCCACCCGCTCGCGCAGCGGGGCGTGCTCGCGCGCCCAGACGCCGAACGGCAGCCCGAAGCCGTGCTTGCGCTTGTCGATGATCGCGTCCGGCAGGTAACCCTTGAGGGCCGTCTTGAAGAACCAGCGCAGGTACTGGCCCTTGACCTTCCAGTCCGGCGGCACCTCGCCGGAGAACTCGACCATGGCGTCGTCCAGCAGCGGATAGCGCACCTCGATGCCCGCCGCCTGCGTCATGCCGTTGACCTTGCGCAAGTCGTTGTCGGCCAGGGTGAACTTGAGGTCCAGGTGCAGCATGCGGTTGATGTAGGAGCGGGTGGCGGCACGCTGATAGGCGTCCTCCAGCAGCCGCGAGGGCTGCTGCGGGTCGATGCGCGCGAGGAAGTCGGCCGTGAACATCTCGGCGAGCGGCTGCCGGTAGATGTAGTTGTAGGACTCCATGCGCTCGGGCAGCGGGATGTTGGCCTGGCGAATGTAGCTTTGCAGCTTGCGCATCGGCGGCAGCCGATCGAGACCCGGCAGCCGCGCCAGCGGCTCGATCACGCCGCCGCGCAGCGGGCCGGGGATGCGCTGGTAAGCCTCGAACACCTTCTGCTTGGCGTAGCGCGCGTTGCCGCCGAAGATCTCGTCGCCGCCGTCGCCCGCCAGCATCACCCGGTAGCCGTCCGCCGCCGCCATCTTCGCGCAGAAATAGGCCGGCACCGCCGACTCGTTGGCGAAGGGCTCGTCGTACTGCGCGGCGATGACGGGGATGGCGGCGAGGATGTCCTCCGGCTTGAGGTAGTACTCGCGCGCATCCAGGCCGAAGTGTCTGGCGGCAAGGCGGGCGTATTCCATCTCGTCGAAGCCCTCGGCCGCGAAACCGATGGAATAGGTGCGCACCGGCTGGCCGGAGACCTCCTTGTACACGCCGGCGACGGTGGAACTGTCGGTGCCGCCGGAGAGGAAGGCGGCGGTCTGCCCGGGTTCGGCGGCGCGGTCGACGCATTGCCGCAGCAGCGTGTGAAATCGTTGCGACATCGCCTGGAAATCGTGGCGCGGCTGGTCCCGGTAGGCGAGGTGCCAGTAGAACCCCCGCTCCACCCGGCCGCGCCTGAACCAGGCGTATTCGCCCGGCAGCAGCTTCTCCACGCCCAGGTAAATGGTGCCCGGCGCGGGGACGTCGTAGAAGTAGAAATAATCGAACAGGGCCTGGGGGTCGAGGTCGCGCCCCACCGCAGGGTGACTCGCCACCGCATCGGCGCGGTCGGCGAAGACGATTGCCTCGCCGCGCAGCGCATAGGCAAGGCTGTGGATGCCGATGCGGTCGATGGCGAGAAAGACCGCATCGCTGCGCCGGTCGATGACCGCCAGGGCGAAGGGCCCCAGCACCTCGCGCGGCAGGTTGCCGCCGTGCTTGTGCCACAGATCGATCAGCGCGCGGGCGTCGATGCGGCTGCCCGCTGCCGAGCGCGGGTGACCGGTGATGGCGGCCAGGACACCGTCCTCCTCGGCCAGGTCGGCGTAACGTCGCGCCGTGGCCAGGGCGCAGTGGGGATGGGCCTTCCAGACCGGCTCGCCGCTCGCGCCGGGGCGGACCTGGCGCATCCCGTCCAGGATGTCGCGGGCAGCGTTGGGGTCCTCGCCTTGCGGGCTCAGCCAGCCCAGCAGCTCATGCATGTCTCGTCTCCGGCTCCGATGGGGTGGCGGTCTCAGGGCCGGGTCGTCTCTGCCCGCACGGGATAGCCCGCCGCGCTGAGCAGACCCTCCCAGGCAGCGGGGTCGTAGCCCTTCGCGTGTTTGCCGCCCACCTTGAGGACCGGCACCTCCAGGGCGCCGGCGAGCTGTTTCAGTTCGACGGCGTCCTCCGGCACGTTCTGGGGGTTCTTGCGGCTGTAGGGAATCTTGCGTTGGGTGAGGAAGTCGCGCGCCAGATCGCAGGGCTCGCCGCAGTCGGTCACGAACAGAACCACTGGGTTGCTCTCCCGCGCCCGACGCAGCGCGTAGCCCTCCTTGTCCGCCTCGACGACGTTGGCGCGCGGTTTGATGGTCTCCGCCTTGCGCGCCTTCGGCGGCGGCTGGTCGGAGTAGTGCACCTGGCCACGATCGTCCACCCAGCGGTACATCTGGCCCGCCCCCACAGGAATGGCGCTCAGACACAGGACCAGCAGCCAGTTTCGTTTCGACCTCGGCATGTGTGATCTCCCCTCGCTCAGGGACGATTCTACCCAGATTTTCCATTAGGACGCGCGATGATGGCGAGGTGGAGCGCGAGGCAGTTCGGGCGGTTGGGAGGAGGCCATAGCCGTGCCTATGGCCGACGAGCAAGCGCACGAAATGGCCGCGCTCCGACCGCCAGGGCGCGCGT